>JARKQN010000042.1 GCA_029974835.1 Bacteroidales bacterium | reverse complement strand
CAATATAATAATGAAATGAATTTAACAATGAGTCATCAAGAGTTTAATGAAAACAAATTTGTAAACTTATATCAGGATTAAGAATAAAAACTGTCAACTTTTTTTAGGACGATACAGGGTTCATGTACACAACCACCCCGTCACTGACCTGCGGTAAGCGACACCCCGCATCCGCCCCTCCCGGCCTCCCCAAATGGGGAGGAGAGAAAGGTAAGTTAAACGCTACGCTCCTTCCCCCAACTGGGGGAAGGCCGGGATGGGGGCAAATATAAGTGAGTGTCTACTTTTATGAATTTTGACGCAAAGAACCACCCCGTCACTGACCTGCGGTCAGCGGCACCCCTCCTTGGGAAGGAGGGGTATGTGTAAAACCCTGTATTTCAGCACAAAAATCAATACTTCTCCCCCTTCCCAAGGGGAAGTGGCCCCGACGCGAGTCGGGACGAGGGGGTTATAGTCCTTTGAGAAAATAACCTATCAGCACACCCAGGTAATTCCCGAGTACATAGCCAACGATTCCGACAGTGATGCCGGTAATGATAACATCCTTATTTTTCATGGCTGCTGCAACAACCGGCACAAAGGGAGGAGAGTAAATTAATGCCGTTGTTGTAATAAGGTAATCGTCGGCATTGACCCGGAATATTTTTGAGAGGATAAGGTGGAGCAGAATGGATCCGAAGTATGCAAAGAAGACATATGCAAACAGTCCCAGAAACCCTATACTGAAAATCACCCCCAGGTTGGCCATCGAGGCAACCGCGAATGAAAAGACTATAATAAGATACATTCCTGTCTGGAATGATTTCTCGATACGGTTGAACCATTTGATGAATGAACACAGGATGGCGAGTGTGGTAATGCCGAGAATAACTACGACATTCTGCGGCACTTCAGGCATAAGCATGCTGACTCCGAATGCAACGAGGAAGATAACCAGCGACATGCCGAAAGCTCCCAGAAGAGGAATAAGTCTTTTCTTTTCAAGTATCCCGGAAAAATCATCAAAGTTTTCCGAAGGAGCTTCGGCTCCTTCCGTTTGGTTGCCTCCTTCAATTTTTTTGAATGGCGGCAGAATTGCCCTGAATATTTTCGGCCCGATGGTTATGAAAAAAATAAGGGTGGCTGCTCCCATTATGATATCGTATGTGTTCGACATCAGGAAGAGATTAGGGTCAACATCCAGCGCTACCTTAAGAGAGGCCATGTTGGCTGTTCCACCGGTATATACTCCCACAAGCATGCCGGCAACTTTCCAGCTATCGGGCACAATATTCCTGAAAAGAAAATAGCCAAGGCCTATTATAACTATTATTGAGATCAGGGCAAGGATCATTGAAAGAAGTCCTTCCTTTGCGTACCTGAGCCATTTTTTAAAATCGAGCGAAAAGAGCAGAAGGGGGAAGGCAAGCGGCACTATAATTGAAAGCATCATATCCTGTGAGGCAGACAACCTGTTCACAAAGACATCCTCTTCATTTATTTTACCGGAGGTAAGAAGGAGGCGCACTTCATCTTCCGGCAGGGCTATCCTTCCCTGAAGTGCCGACCTGTAGTTTTCCGATCCCTGGGGAAGAATACCCGAACTGCCGAGGATAAGCCCGAAGGCATATGCCAGGGCAATGGTGCCAAGTTTCCTGAAGAAGGTCCATTTCTTAACCATGTAAATAATTACCAGTGGAAAAGTAAAATAGAACAGAAGAAGAACTATAATTTTTACCATGGCCAGGTTTTTAGCATTTCAAAAATAAAAAAGCCGGATGCAAAAATGCGCCCGGCCCTGAAAAATAAGTATTTATACTTACTTACAATCCTCGAAACTTTTCTTGTACTGTTCAATGGCACGGTAGCTCATACCCATGCTCGAGAACCCGCCGTCGTGATAGAGATTCTGCATTGTCACTTTCCTTGTGAGGTCGGAGAAGAGGGTTACACAGTAATCTGCGCACTCTTCCGCCGAGGCATTGCCCAGAGGCGACATCCTGTCGGAGAAATCGTATAGTGCATCAAACCCGTAGATTCCGCTTCCGGCGGTAGTCATTGTGGGTGACTGTGAAATGGTATTTATCCTCACCCTTCTGTCTCTTCCGTAAATGTATCCGAACGATCTGGCAATAGATTCCAGCAGTGCCTTGGCGTCTCCCATATCGTTATATCCGTATAGTGTTCTTTGTGCGGCCACATATGAAAGAGCGATAACTGATCCCCATTCATTGATGGCATCAAGCCTGTAACATGTCTGCAGCACCCTGTGAAAACTCAGGGCTGATATGTCGAGTGTTTTAAGCATGTTTTCATAGCTTGTCTGTTCGTAAGGAATACCCTTTCTGACATTCGGCGACATTCCTATTGAATGAAGAATGAAGTCAAATTTACCGCCGAATATTTTCATTGCCTCTGTGATAAGGTTTTCAATATCCTGCATACTTGTTGCGTCGGCAGGGATCACCTTACTGCCTGTAATTTCTGCCAGTTCATTAATTGATCCCATCCTGAGCGCGACGGGTGAATTAGTAAGCACCAGCCGGGCACCATGCTCATGGGCTTTCAGGGCCACCTGCCAGGCAATTGATTTCTCATTCAGTGCGCCGAATATTATTCCCTTCTTGCCGTTAAGTAATTTTTCCATATTTTGGTTTATTGTTGTTTCATGGCTGCATTCAGAAGTTCCCGTGCATTTTCCACTGCTGTCGGGGTTACTTCACTGCCGCTGAGCAGTTTTGCAACTTCCATTACTCTTTCTTCCTCTGTTAACAAACGAATCCTGGTAATTGTTGACTCGCCCTGGTATTCTTTATATACATGCAGGTGTTTTCTGCCGCGTGCCGCAACCTGAGGAAGGTGCGTGATATTGATTACCTGCATTACTTTTCCCATCTCCTCCAGGATCCTTCCGACTTTATCAGCCACCTCGCCTGACACCCCTGAATCTATTTCATCAAAAATTATTGTGGGAAGGTTTGCGGAGCTGCTCAGCAGCGATTTAAGGCTTAACATAACCCTTGAGAGTTCGCCGCCCGATGCCACCTTTGACAGGTTCTCGGGAGGCACCTCCCTGTTGGCTGAAAACATGAATTCAGCCCTGTCGTACCCTGTCTGTGTAAAATCTTTCTCCCGGGTCAGATCAATCCTGAACCTGGCATTGGGCATACCAAGCTGTCTGAGCATCCCTGTCACAATCTTTTCCATCCCGGAGACAGATTTATTACGGCGTTCGGAAAGTTTTGCCGCCAGGTCACCTAGTTCTTTTTCAAGTCCCCTGAGTTCCTTTTCAAGCTCTGCGATTTTTTCGTCGCCGGTTGCGATTGAATTGACAATCCTTTGAAGTTCGGCAGTTTTTTCAATCAGTTCGTCTGCTTTTGTAACCCGGTGCTTCTGAATCAGGGAGTACAGGAGATCGAGACGTTCGTTTATGTTCTGCAGCTTTCCGGGGTCATCTTCCACACCTGAAAGAAATCTCTCGGCCTCAGAGTTTATATCGTCAAGTTCAATGCGGCATGATTCAATTCTTTCATATAACTCCTGCGCCTCCGGAATAAACTCCTTAAGTCTCCCCATAAGCTGTCTTGCCGCCACAAGCATGGGTATTACGGATGATTCATCGGCCGACAAGATACCGGTTGTTCTTCCGAGCAGCGATTTAATTTCGCCGGCATTTTCAAGCAGGGCCTGTTCCCTTTCGAGTTCATCCTGTTCACCCGGCAGAATTTTTGCCTCAAGGAGCTGGTTAAGCTGAAAACTGTAATAATCAAAATCGGATTTGTTTTTATCTGAGTTTTCCCTGAGTTCGCGGTATTCTTTTTCCTTTTTGCGATAAGTCACATAAATTTTCCTGAAACTGTTTCTCAGGTCAAAGTTCCCCGCGTATGAATCAATTACATTAATCTGGAAAATATTTTCTCCAAGCATCAGGTTTTCATGCTGGGAATGAATATCTATCAGTTTCTCGCCGAGTTCCCTGAGAATATTCAGTCCGGCAGGTGTATCATTTATAAAAGCCCTTGATTTTCCACCTGGGTTAATTTCTCTTCTCAGGATGCATGTTTTATTGTATTCCAGGTCATTCCGTTCGAAGAATTCTTCAAGGTTATAATCTTCAACGTCGAAGGTTCCTTCGACAATACATTTCTCATTTCCGTTGAGAAGAACCGAGGTATCGGCTCTTGCGCCAAGAATGAGAGAGAGGGCTCCAAGGAGTATCGACTTTCCCGCACCCGTTTCACCTGTAATTACTGTAAGACCCTTGTTAAATCCGATATCAAGCTCACGGATAAAAACATAATTTCTTACATACAGATTAACAAGCATATTCCAAAGATTGAGTATTCAGTCGCTCTGGCTGATTTTCTGGTATTTGGCCTTGTTTGCCGGGTCGACCTCATTCAGTATTTCCAGCACTCTGCCCTTTTCTTCGGGAAAAGCTTCCGAAAAGATATTCACCATTTCGTCCGATTTTGCATCCAGTATTATCTGCAGGAAGTACATATAAGGGTCGGGTTTTCTTCTGTAGGTTTCCTGCAACAGCCTCAGACTCTCAACTATGTTGGTTCTTGCTTCGCCTGCTCTTGACTCAAGCCTGTCGAGACCGTTAATATGATATTCATAAAGGAATCTTCTTACTCCGGAATATTCACGGTCGAGAATATTTTTCACCAGCCAGTACCTGTTGCGGTTTCTTGAGCCGTCATAAGGTTTCCATCCCTGTTCCGGGGCATTCTGGGCATTTGTCACTATCTTTTCAGCTATCTGGAAAAATTCATTTCCTCCCTCAGGTGCGAAGGAATCGGCGTCAATGCCGAGAATAATGTATGCATAATATGCCAGTACCGACACAAGGTTTGATCTGTGAACGGCAGGATCAAACTCGAGAGGCTGAAATTCGACATATCTGAACTGAAAGTTGTTATCTACGAAGTTGAGCATGGTTGTGTTATAAGTTGTATTGTAAACAGGTCTTCGCAGCTGAATCTGTATTGTGCCCCTGAATTCATCGGCCGAGATCTGGTCGGTAAGGTTGATAAGAATATTGCAGTCGATCCTTTCGGCGTAACTTATAACCATGTTTGTCCATACAGTGTTATTCATAAACTCATAAATATCGCGCTGCATGGTAATGAAAACCTGCCTGTTTGAGCCTTGTATTTTCTGTGCGGAAACCTGAACGTTGCAATTAAGTTCCTGCCCGGCAAGGATCTGTGAAAAGAATAACAATGACATAAATCCAGATATATGTAATGCCTTCATGTTCATTTTCCCGATGCTGTCAGCGTTACTATTTTTCCAAGAATATCGTAAGCTGCTTCCTTCTTGGTTTTCAACTCAAATTTATCAATATTATTGTTTCTGTCCACCAGTGTTATCCTGTTTGTGTCATGACCAAAACCGGCACCGGGATCTCTTAAAGAGTTCAGGACAATCAGGTCCAGGTTTTTTTTCCTGAGTTTCCCTAAAGCATTTTCCAGTTCATTCCCCGTTTCCAGTGCAAACCCGACAACGAGCTGTCCGGGCTTTTTCATTCTTCCAAGTTCAGATGCAATATCGGTTGTCGGAACAAGCTTAAGAATCAACGGACCTTCCGTTTTTTTTATTTTGGCTTTACTGCTGGTTTCAGGGGTAAAATCTGCAACTGCGGCAGCAAGAATTGCAATGTCGCACAGAGGGAATATTCTGATGCATTCTGCTGCCATCTCCGAAGCTGTTGTTACAGGCACTATATTGATATCCTTATTCTCCGGCCGTATTTCCACCGGACCGAGGACAAGGGTGACCTCTGCTCCAAGCGATTTTGCAGCATCGGCAAGAGCGATTCCCATTTTACCCGATGAATGGTTACTTATGAATCTGACGGGGTCAATGGGTTCCCTTGTGGGGCCGGCATTGATAAGAATCCTCTTTCCCGATAGAGGTTTAAACTCTGGTTGAGAAGAATTTTTCAATTTCCCTGAATATTTCCTCCGGTTCAACCATACGTCCTTTACCCGACAGCCCGCTTGCCAGTTCCCCTGTTTCAGGATCCAGAATGATATTACCGTAAGATTTCAGGGTTTCGATGTTCCTGGTAACCGAGGGGTGTTTAAACATATCAGAGTCCATTGATGGGGCAATAAATACAGGGCAGCGGGAAGAAAGGTAGGTGGTAAGCAGCAGATTATCGGCTATGCCATTGGCCATTTTGGCAATTGTATTTGCCGTAGCAGGGGCTATAATAAAGAGGTCGGCCCACAGACCGAGATCAATATGACTGTTCCACTCTCCGCTTTCGGGATTGAATGAACCCGAAAATACCGGGTTTTTGGAAAGGGTTGCAAGAGTGAGAGGGGTGATAAAATCCTTTGCGCAGGGTGTCATAATAACCTTCACCTCATACCCTGCCTTAACAAACAGCCGTATCAGGGAAGCTGTCTTGTATGCTGCAATCCCCCCGGAAACACCAACAAGTATTTTCCTTACGGCGGGCATCTGGTTAATTAAGCCTTGGTTTTGGAAGCTGTTTCAGGGTTCCTGTAAAAAATCCTGCCCTCCTCGAACTCCTGCAGTGCTATCAGGGTCGGTTTGGGAAGTTTTTCATAATACTTTGAGATTTCAATCTGCTCCCTGTTCTCAAAAACCTCTTCAAGGTTATCGGCTACCGAAGCAAACTCTTCAAGTTTTTTGTTGAGTTCCTGCTTCATTTCAACCGATATCTGGTTAGCCCTCTTTCCGATAATAACAACTGTCTCATAGATATTTCCGGTATCCTTGAATAGCTTATTTACATCTCTTGTGACAGTGTTTGTGGGAGCATTGATTTTCTTGTAATCCATCGTCAGAAAAATTTATTGATTTACACTTTCTAATTTCAGTTTCTTATTTACAGTCTGGAAGATAGTTGCCACTTCCCTGGCATAAACCGTTTTGGGAAATTCCTCTATAAACGAAAAATAATTATCCAGCACTTCCTGGTACCTTTCTGTCTGTTTTGAGACCACGCTGTTTTCGGCATACAGGAAAAGTGAATTAAGTTTCATATACATCATTTCCTCGCGGTATTTTGAGGCCGGGTACTTATTCAGGCAGTTTTCGAGAGAAACAACAGCGGCCTTGTATTGTTTCATATTGTAATAAAGTTTTGCGCTCAGGAAAGCCTTCTGTGCAAGCTTTTCGCTGAGCTCATCAATGTACCTGGCGGCATCTGTAACTCTCGGACTTGAGGGGAACCTGCCGATAAATATCTGGAAATCCTCAATTGCCTGCAATGTATAGTCCTGGTCCAGCTCAGGCCTGGGAGACAGGTAGTATTTACACATTCCCGACATAAAGACAGCTTCCTCAATATGCTTTCCGTAAAGATACATATCGGCGTAGTTCTTGAATTCAACCCCGGCCAGCATATAATCTCTCATATTGAGGTAGCACTGTGCGTTCATCCAGGTGAGTTCTTCGGCTTTCTCTGTTGCCCTGTAAACCGGGATAACCTGATTAATCAGTTCAGAAGCTTTGGCATATTTGCCCTGGTCGTAATACTCCTTCAGTTTTGTATACTTAAGGTCGTAGTCAGTGCTTTTAAGAAGTTTCTCATATTCACTGCAGGAAACTGCTAAAACACTAACGAGCAATAAAATAATTGTTCTGAACCTCATATCCGGAAATGTTGCGCAAAAATACTGAAAATTTTTGTTTTAAAGCATTATAACGTAAAGTTTATTGAAATATTGGATTCATGCCCTCCCCTCCTCCCATTCCATCATTCTCCTGATCAAATTGGGTATAAAATAGTACTAAACACTGTCCCAATATCCGTATTTTTGCCGTAGATTTGCCGGACGATAATTAAAACTCTTTTATATGGATATTTTCGACAAGATATTAAAAAACAGAGGAGCACTTGGCCAGTATTCGGACATTGGCGACGGATATTTTATGTTTCCGAAACTTGAAGGCGAAATAGCACCAAGGATGAAATTCCGCGGCAAGGAGGTACTCACCTGGAGTCTCAACAACTACCTGGGGCTTGCCAACAACCCTGAAGTGAGGGCCGCGGACGCAGAGTATGCACGGCAGTATGGTCTTGCATACCCCATGGGGGCAAGGATGATGAGCGGACAGACCAGCATGCATGAAAAGTTTGAGAAAATGGCAGCTGAATTTGTCGGCAAGGAAGCCGCTTACCTTCTTAATTACGGTTACCAGGGCATGGTTTCAATAATCGATGCGCTTGTCGACCGCCACGATGTAATTGTTTACGACTCGGAGTCTCATGCCTGCATTATGGACGGTCTCCGTCTGCATTTCGGGAAAAGGTTTGTGTATCCCCATAATGACATTGAAAGCTGTGAGAAACAGCTCCAGAGAGCTACAAAACTTGTTGAAGAGAGCGGAGGAGGTATTCTGGTAATAACCGAAGGGGTGTTCGGAATGGCCGGAGATCTTGGCAAACTTGACAAAATTGCCGCACTGAAGAAAAAATATAAATTCCGCTTTCTCGTTGATGACGCTCATGGCTTCGGAACAATGGGAGCCACCGGTGCAGGAACGGGAGAACATTTCGGCGTGCAGGATGAAATAGACGTGTACTTTGCAACCTTTGCCAAATCGATGGCAGGAATCGGTGCTTTCGTAGCCAGTACCGCCGAAGTGGTTAAATACCTGAGATTTAATCTCCGTTCCCAGATATATGCAAAATCTCTCCCGATGGCAATGACACTCGGGGCAATCAAAAGACTTGAACTGATTCAGCAGCATCCGGAGTACAGGGAAAAGCTATGGACCATCGTAAAAGCGCTTCAGAAAGGCCTAAGGGAGGCGGGTCTGGACCTTGGGAAAACCGAATCTCCGGTTACTCCCGTGTTTATGAAATGCCCTCTTACCCAGGTGACACAACTGATATATGACCTCCGGGAAAACTATAATATTTTCTGCTCGGTGGTAATTTACCCGGTTGTCCCGAAGGATGTTGTTATGCTAAGGCTTATTCCCACAGCCGTTCATACACTGGAAGATGTGGAGTATACCGTTAAGGCTTTCGCCGAGATTAAAAGAAAGGTTGACGGGAATTTATATCCGCACGAGATGGCAAATTTCAACAAATAGTAACTACATTCCTGAAAATATTAATAATTCATGAAGGGGCTAAGGCCCCTTTTTTTGCATGTTCTCCTCACTCAGAACAGTTTTTTATTTATTTTCGGCTCTGAAATATGAATGCAGTCACGGAAAAAACCCGGGGAAATTCTTTCAGCAGAAGATTGTTCGTCAAATTATCGGCCCTGACCGGTGCGCTGTTACTGAGAAAGGGAAAAAAGAGTGACGATACTGCCTCTGTTTTATCAGGCTATCTCGCCTCCGGTGAGGAGAAAATCATCCGCACCGGCTGTCCTGCACATAACTGCGGGGGGAGATGCCTTCTGAAAGTGCATGTCAGAGACGGGATAATAACCCGTATCGAAACAGACGACCGGCCCGGGGATGACGTATCAGACCCCCGGCTAAGGGCATGTATCAGAGGAAGATCGTACAGAGCCCGGCAGTATCATCCCGACAGGCTAAAATACCCCCTTAAAAGAACCGGGAAAAGAGGTGAAGGCAAATTTGAAAGGATATCCTGGGATGAGGCATATGATATTATGCATCGTGAGATATCCCGCGTAGTCAGGCAATACGGCAACTCGGCGCTTTTCATTCCCTACGGGACAGGTTCCTATACCAACCTTAACGGAAGATGGCCCGCCGTAAGACTCCTCAACCTGCTGGGAGGCAGCTTAGGTTATTACAACAGCTACAGCTGGGCCTGTACAAACATTGCCACTCCGTATGTTTACGGTACCCTTAACACCGGCAACCAGAGGCAGGACTGGCTAAATTCGAGATATATAATATTATGGGGCTGGAATCCTGCCGAGATGATCGACGGTACCAACAGTGCCTGGTTCATAAAGAAGGCAAGGGAAAAAGGAGCAAGAACGGTCTGCATCGACCCCAGGATGAGCATGAGCGCCGTAGCTCTTGCCGATGAATGGATACCCATACGTCCCGGAACCGACGCGGCGATGATGAGCGCAATGGCATGGGTCATTATTTCGGAAAAACTAACCGACGACGACTTTATAAGGCGGTGCTGCTCAGGGTATGACAGTACACAGATGCCGAAAGGATGCGAAAATGAGGAATCATATAAAGATTATATCCTCGGAACCCGCGACGGTATTCCGAAAACACCCCAATGGGCTGAAAAGATAACTGCAGTACCCGCAGCGACCATTACAAGAATAGCCAGAGAATATGCCACTCTTAAACCTGCCGTCCTGTACCAGGGCTACGGCATGCAGCGCCGGGCCTATGGCGAACAGGTTGTCAGGGCCGGCGCCGCCCTTTCGGCCATAACCGGAAATATCGGCATACCAGGAGGCTGGGCGAGCGGACTTGCCTCCCAGGCAGGCGGAGAACCGTTCTGGACAACATTTCCCATGGGAGATAACCCCGTAAAAGCCAGGATCCCGGTGTTTCTATGGACAGAAGCCATTATCAGGGGTAAGGAGATGGGTGCTGCAGAAGGTGTCAGAGGAGCTGACAGACTCGACAACAACATAAAACTGATATGGTCGGTTGCATCAAACATCCTGGTTAACCAGCACAGCAATATCAACCGTACAATTAAAATTATTGGCGATGAAAAGCTGGTTGAGTTCATAGCTGTTCAGGATAATTTTCTCACCCCATCGGCAAAATATGCCGACCTGGTGCTGCCTGCGTGCACGCAGTTCGAAACATGGGGCGTGGAAGATGGATGGAAATACGGGGAGGAAGTGTTCCTGACACCGCAGATTGTTGATCCTCCTTATGAAACCAAAAGCGATTACCGGATTTGCGCCGATCTTGCAAAAAGATTCGGGGTCTGGGATGAATTTACAGCAGGAGGCAAAGATGAAAAGGCATGGGCCGAATGGATAATTAATGAGTACTACCGTAAAACAAGATTCCCCGAAATGCCAAAGTTTAAAGAGCTCCTCGAGAGCAATGCAGGGGTATACGTCAGACCGGTGAGCGAACCCGTTGTTGCTCTTGCCGCCTTCAGGAAAGATCCGGGGAAACATCCTCTCAGTACACCAACAGGCAAAATCGAACTCTTCTCAAAACCTCTCTTCGACATGAAACAGCCCGGAGAGATACCGGCTGTTCCGAAATACATAACCGAGTGGGAAAGTCCATTCGGATCGGAGGCTGAAAAATACCCGCTTCAGGCAATAGGCCATCATTACATGCCGCGTGTACATTCCACTCACGACAATAACGAAATGACCATGAATGCTTTTCCGCAGAAGGTTTACATAAACGAAACCGATGCCGGAAAAAGAAATATCCGCAACGGCGACATGGTAAGGGTCTGGAACGACAGAGGCGCCCTTGTGGCAAAGTGCAAAGTCACCTCAAAGATACTGCCCGGTGTGATAGATATTCCCCAGGGAGCATGGTATAACCCGGGAGAGGACGGAACGGATTTCGGCGGAAACATAAATATTCTTACTACCGAAAGATGGACACCTCTCGCAAAGGGTAATCCACAGCATACAATAATGGTGCAGGTCGAAAAATACAGAAAAGGATAAAAAAGTATGCCGCAATATGCATTTCATATAGACACATCAGCCTGCTCGGGATGCAAGGCATGCCAGGCTGCCTGCCGCGACAAAAACAACGTCGGTTTTGATGTAAAATGGAGAAGAGTGTACGAGATTGAAGGCGGTAACTGGGAACAAAAAGATGGCGTGTTCACATCACTCCCTTTCAGCTATTTCATCTCCCTGTCGTGCAATAACTGCGGCAATCCTGTATGTGTAAAGGCATGTCCGACTACGGCAATGCATATCGGGAGAAACGGCATTACGGTAATTGATTCAAAACTCTGCATAGGCTGTAAATACTGCGAATGGGCCTGCCCGTACAGTGCGCCGCAGTATGACCCCACCAGGAAGAGTATGACCAAATGCGATCTGTGCGAAGACTACGTTATCACCGGCAAAAAACCGGCCTGTGTCGATGCATGCCCTGTGAGGGCACTCGATTTCGGAACTTACAGTGAAATGTCGGAGAAATATGGCACTGAGAATGAGCTGCATCCCCTTCCCGACCCCGTCTCATATGACCCGGGTATGATAATAAAGCCTCACAGGGATGCTGCCAGGGCTAAAAATGAAAATGCAGTAGTGGCTGATAAAAAAGAAATCTGAAATGGAGAAGGATTACATATCGCTGGTTCTTTTCACCGTGCTCAGCCAGACAGCTGTCGGCAGCCTTATCCTGAGAGAGATTCTCCTGTATCCGGCAAACAATTTCCAGCACTCAAGGGAATTCAGGGTTTTCAGCCTGCTCTTCACCGGGATAATTATCGCATTTGCAATAGGAGCAGCTTTTCTGCACCTCGGAAAACAGTCGGCCTCTGTCCATACGCTCCGAAACCTCAGAAACAGCTGGCTCAGCAGGGAGATTCTGTTTACGATTGCATTTTCGCTTACGGTATTACTTTACTGGTTCAATGAGAAGTTTCTGAACCTTAATGCTCTGAACTTTCTCCTTTCACTTACGGGTATCATTACAGGTGCCGGCCTCCTTGTAAGTATGTCGGCTATCTATATGCTGCCTGCGGTGCCCTCATGGAACTCGCCTCTTACACCGGTTTCATTTTTCGTTACGGCAGCGGCGGGCGGCATGTCAGTGCTTGCAATCCTTTATGCCGGATATGGCCCGGGCCTCAACAGAATATTTTTGGTCATCCTGTCACTCACAATATTATTGTCGCTGGTTTCCTCAGGTTTCATGGTCTCCTCCGCAAAGGGAACCGTCATTCTTACATTATTTACGATCAGGATTGCCACCGGTTTAACCGCACTGTTATTGATTTACCTGATTTATTTCAAAATTATCCCGAACAAAATACCGCCTTTAACGGTTTTATTAATAACCGTGCTTCTGACAGAGATGGCGGGCAGGGTGATATTCTTTCTGAATTACCACAAATCGGGATTATGACAGTTACAAACAAAGAGGAGCAGAATGTACTGAAAGGATACATGATGATGCTCTATTTTTCGGGCACTATGATCATGTTCGATCCTTCGCAGGAGTGCATATATGATTTCTGGACCAAAGGCATTTTGAAAGCGCTTCCTGTAAAAAGCGACAATCCTGAATTTATAAGAGCGGCTTCCCTCCTCAGGGAATCATCATGCAACACTCTGAACAAGCACAGTCTCATGCAGGAAGATTACAGAAGGCTTTTCAGTAATGCAGGAAAGGAGCTTGCTCCTCCTTATGAGTCATGGTACAGAAAAATAAAGGATAAAGAAGGGAGAAAGAAGCTTGCTGATGAACTGAATTCCGTTTATGATGCACACAAATGGGTTTCAAATTTCAGGGGACGGGTACCTGAGGATCATCTGGGCGTAGAGCTTCTTTTTCTGACACATGTCACAGAAAAATATATTGAATCTGAAGGCAGCCCTAAAAGAACAATCGGATCCGGACTGATAGGATTTATAGATTCTCATTTGCTGTCATGGCTGCCAGCCTGGAAGGAGGATGTTGACAGAAATTCGATCACCATCGGATATAAAGGCATCGCATCCCTTCTTACGGCCTCAGCAGAGGATATTAAATCGATGATTGTCAGCAATCTCAGTAAAGAAGCATGATAGAACGCTATGCAGCGGTTAAGACATTCTTCAGAAGTTTGATTACTTCCTGACTGTCGGAAAAATCAACCTTATTGTTCCGGAAATACTTTCTTATCTGGCTTTTACGGTCGGGATATATTTTCATAAGCTGCCCTTTGGATGTGAAGGAGTGCCATTTGTCGTCTGATTTTAACCAGTATATCCGGTCATATTTTAAGTTGAGTTCTTCCATGTGCTGCATGCGGAAAGGTTCGCCTGTGAGTCCCATGTAATTTATATAATTCGATGACGACACATCAGATTTACCTCCGTAGGCTGCCGGACTCGACGGTCCGAGGTCCTTGCCTGTATGCTGAATACAGAGGGTTATATCACCCTCAAGAGCGACTTCAAGGAAAATCCTGCCGTATGGAATAAACTTCCTGTTCTGGAGATAGACTGTGTCAACCGCTTCAGAATTCATCATTTCATAAACCTGTCCTCTCTGGAGAAACATCATTTTTTCGAGTACCACGCTGTAGTTGAGCAGTATATTTACGTCCTTCCCGGCTTTCATTGCCACACGGGCAGGCTGGAAATCCGGAAAGAGGTACTGCTCGGGATACCTGATGTTTATCTCCTGCTGCTCCTGCCCTTCAATTCTGCCAATCGTAATTGCAAAGAAGATTAACAGGCAGTAAAACCATGCTTTTTTTATAACGTAACTGTTCATAACAAGCTGAACTAAATTCATTCGTAAATTTACACAATAGTTTAAATACTAAATAATTAATGACGGGAAAAAGAGTTAATTAACATTAAAAAACCTCTACCGGTTTTTTAATCTTTTCCTGATTGATCCTTATCAAAAATTGGGATTGAAAAAGTTCTGGATGGCTCCAAAATAATAATCATCCCATCCCTGCACTATATTCTCATAAACCTCATCAGGTATATTCACATGTTCAAGATTTACGTCTGTAGAACTGCTGCCGGCCTGTTTAAGTGTAATTGTAACAACCGATTTCACCGACTGATCCCCGAAATACCATTCCTGCACAATTTTCCTGTTTTTTTCAAAACTTATATTGCGTCCTTCGATGTCTCCCTCCCAGAGTGAAAACTCTGATCCCGGTTCTTCGCTCATCACAGCAGGATAACCCGACCAGAGTTCAATTGTGACAGGGTTGGTCAGTGCAGCATAGACATCTGAAAGTTCGGCGTTGATCCTGAAGTTTTTTGTGAATGTTTTCATTTTTCCTGTAATTTACATTAGTGCGTCCTGGTATTTTCTTTTCCTGAATAATTTTCAGGACTTAAAAAGCAGGCAATCCTGTTAACTGCCTGCAAGAAATCTTTCTGCATCAATAGCTGCCATACAGCCGGAGCCTGCAGCTGTTACAGCCTGGCGGTAATGGGGATCCTGTACGTCGCCGGCCGCAAAAACTCCCGGTACATTTGTTTTTGAGGTTCCCGGAACAGTTTTTATATAGCCTGCCGCATCTGTTTCAAGATATTTACTGAAAACCGATGAGTTGGGCGTATGCCCGATTGCGAGGAAGAATCCGTCAATTTTTATCCTGACCTGTTCTTCCCCCGGAGTACCTTTCTTTTTCACAAGAACGGCGCCCTCCACAACCTCCTCCCCGAAAAGATCAACAGCCTGATGCTCCCAAAGGATTTCAATATTTGGGGTGTTAAATACCCTTTGCTGCATGGCCTTTGAGGCTCTCAGTTCATTGCGCCGCACCACGAGATAGACTTTCCTGCATAGACCGGCAAGATAAGTTGCCTCCTCAGCGGCGGTGTCGCCGCCGCCCACAACAGCCACGTCCTTACCTCTGTAAAAGAAACCGTCGCATGTTGCGCAGGCCGACACCCCTCTTCCGGCATATTTTTTTTCTGCTTCCAGGCCGAGATATTTTGCCGTAGCGCCTGTTGCTATTATCACCGTTGCAGCTTCCACCGTCTTTCCGTCATCAAAAGTGACTTTAAGCGGGCTATGCGAGAAATCGGCCGACATCGCTACGCCAAACCTTATGTCTGTCCCGAATCTCTCAGCCTGTTTTTTCATCTGCTCCATCAACTGCGGGCCGGTAACTCCTTCGGGAAAGCCTGGGAAATTTTCCACTTCAGTGGTGGTTGTCAGCTGACCTCCCATTTCCATACCGGTATAAAGAACCGGGTGCAGATTTGCTCTTGCTGCATAAATAGCTGCAGTATAACCGGCAGGACCAGAGCCGATAATTAGACATCTTACATTTTCCTTAAGGGATGAAGTTCTTTTATCTTCCGACGGCTGAACATTCAGTGGTTTAAAAAGTTCCATAACCAATTATTTTACGGCAGCAAAGATAATCAATAAAGTGCACCTCCTGTGTGACCCGGGTTACACAACGGGTAGTTATCCGTTTCAGTTTTCTGTATCCTGCACAGGTATTTCAAATGTCAGCACGTTTAATCCGTTCTGCTTCACCGGAATTCCCCTGAAATATTCCAAAACGTCATCATCATCACCCGATTCCCCGGCGGTGGCTTTACCCAGAAACTCTTTACAATCCAGGTCATTTCTAAAACTTAATATGATTCTCAGATAATCACCCGACGGGTATATCAAAGCCGAATAATTGCGTGCCCCGCTTAAGTACTTTTCTGCTGCGGGAACTGAATTCTGTATGCCGAGACGGCCTTTCACCAGGTAAGCATTGTTTTGCAGGTCGGCTGCAGTTGATCCCGGGAAACTGACTGCAGGGTTAAAATCTTCATCTTTTATCTGCGATACAAGTTTCATGGCCAGGGTGACGGAGACGGCACTGTCGGCAGGTGTGCCCGACTGGTTGATGATATTAATATAATATTGTCCCCTGCATACCTGAAGCTGGTACTTGTTCCGGCATGTAAGCAGAGCAACCGGGGGTCGGTGAAGGCAGCGGAATCTTGAAACGGAAAATATCCCGAAGGCGGCTTCCGGGTCATTCATTTTGTAGACTTCAACCTTAAACTTCGATCTGGCCCTGACAAATTCAGTAACCGTCACATCTGAAAAACCGTATTCAAGATACAGGTCGGCACCGCCGTCGATATAGCCATATAGTGATTCGCCGTTGAAGTTTCTGATCCTTAAATTTTTTGCACCCCTGATGTCTTTCCCTTCAACAGCAGGCTGGCCATAAATAAGGATTGTTCCCAGAAAAAGGAAAATAAAAGAAAGCAGATATCCCGGCATTCTATCCTAAATCTATTACAGATACATTTATTTTTTCCTTACCGGCGGTTCCAAGCTGAAGCTTTTCAGCCATGGTCAGGAATGTGAGAACCTGCGGAGCAGGCGCTTTCTGGAGTCCTTCGGCAATTCTTTTCTCGGCAACAATATCATAGGCAATCCGGTCAAGTGCCACCGGGTCGGTTGCGATCAGTATTGAATTATAGTTGCAGAAGAACTGGGGATTTGCACCGGGTCCGCCGTTAAAACAGCCCTTGAGGGCATCGCAGACAGTAAGCACCACCTTATCCCTTAATGGTGCAAAAGCACACACTTCTGCGCAGGTATCGTTCCATAAGCTTGCATGAAGCCGGCCTGTGTTTGTAATAGATCCGAATGCGAGGTTTTTCATGGCATTGGTTATTGAACCGCCGGCATTCTTCAGGATAGGGATATTAATAATTTTGTCAAGCTCAGAGGTGACTATTCTTGAGAAATAGGAATACTTTCCGCCGTTCACCATAAACGGAATCGTTTCTGCATCATATTCCTGCTCCACATCGGCATAGTAGTACCATTCTTTGTCAATATTACGCTCTCCGTAAAGTTTCCCTTCGCTGTCATAATATGAACCGTTTTTATCCTGCTGTTCGGTCCCCATTATCTTAATGCCCGGATAGTTCTTTTCATCAAATCCGCATTCATGAAGCTGCATCTCACGCCTGTCCCAGATGATAATATCTTCCTTTTTTATGCCGGCTGCAGTAAGCTGTTTAATAACCGATTTCACTACGGCATGGCTTGTGGCAAGATCTTTACCGGCAACGGGATTAACCTTTAGTCCGATCTTTTCTCCGGGACTAACAAACATTCTCCAGGCACTTTTAATGTTCTTCTGACCTGTCAGTTCCAGCATTCCCTTCTCAATCATAAGATTAGCCTCCTTATCAATAATCACATTGCCGGCAACAGCTTTCTGGTTTTTCAGATGAACCACTTTACCCGGGAATTTTCCAGGCATGGATGAGGCATTTCTTGGCACCTTTGCTGCATCGGCAATGTTTGTTGAGGGTTTCTTTGCCGTTTGCTGCGGTAGTTTTCCAACAAATCCGGATCCCGCAGATGGTTCCGGTGACCTTCCCGAAAGAGGTCTTAACAGAGCCGAAAGGCTACCTGCACCAAGAAGTGCAAAAAACCTTCTTCGTTTGATATTCTTATTTTTCATGCCGGTTATATGATTGATTATTTACCAAATGTAGGAAAAAAGTATGTCCTTTGTATTTACTGCGAATATTGCTTTTTGCATAATCGAAATTGTTAATTAATTTTGCGTGGCTTTAAAACCTAACACTGCCCCGGTATAAGAGTCAGGTTCATGACGAATTTCATGGGCAGTGCGGCAAATAAAGCAGATATCCTTTGCACTGGATATCACCCCGGGGTGTGGCGCAGTTGGCTAGCGTACTTGCATGGGGTGCAAGTGGTCGACAGTTCGAGTCTGACCACCCCGACAGAAGAGTGTGAGAGGGCGAGGGCGAGAGTGAGAGGGCGAGAGTGAGAGTGAGAGTGAGAGTGAGAGTGAGCGATGGAGCGAGGGGGCGATGGAGCGAGGGGGCGATGGAGCGAGTGAGTGTGAGGGAGAGGGCGAGAGTGAGAGGGCGAGAGTGAGAGTGAGAGTTAGAGTGAGAGTGAGCGATGGAGCGAGGGGGCGATGGAGCGAGTGAGTGTGAGGGCGAGGGCGAGAGTGAAAGGGCGAGGTATAGCGGGACAGGCAACTATCCCGTTTTTTTTTTGCGCAGTTGGCTGGCGTATCTTGTTCTGCAACTGGTTG
>JARKQN010000069.1 GCA_029974835.1 Bacteroidales bacterium | reverse complement strand
GCAGTACCTCGGCGGCTGTCCTTGCAACATAACTGGAACCTGAAAAATTTAAAGGAAAATCCAGGAATGTTAATCTTTTCTGCAAATATTTCTTCATGGTTTGTAATTTTTAAGGTTTATTAAATAGTGTTTAGTTGTTAAAAGCTATTAAGAATGATTTTCCTGCTTATTGGCAGATCGGTAGTGAGGGTGATGTTTCATAGGCATTCACAGTTAGGTTTATAATCAGATAATGAAGTGGATTAGGTTTCTATTTTGGCTACAAAAAATTCGTGTTATTTTTACACTTAATCAATTAAAAAAAAACAATCTGTCTATAAAAAAACATTCAAATTGCAATCAAATTGATTTAAAGCATACTTCTGTTAATGTCAAAAAACCCCCTGTAAATTTTAATAATCAATCAAATTTAAATAAATAATTATCAAAAATATTCTTCTTAACATTATTTAACAGTCATTTCCGGCTATGATCCCTTAAATTCTCTCACAACTTTCAGTGTTTCACCGGTATCCTCCATTTCAAGCATCACAGGCCGTGAGTTGGAATTGTTGGGGGAATGAAGTATAAGCATGATTTTACCATCAAAGGTTTTGAAAAACATTCCGTGACCGCCGTCATTTTTGTAAAGCGGTTCGTCTTGCTGTTTCCACGGCCCGGCCAGCTTCCCCGATTCCGAGATGGCTATCCCGCAAGTATAGCCTTCATACCCGCCGCTGGTCCAGGTCATATATAACCTGCCTGTTTTACCCATATATAAGTAGGGCCCGTCCGTTACATTGCATCCGTACCTGTCGCTGATTTTACTCCATGGTGCCTGGCTCGCCCTGAAAAGATTTTTCGTTTCACCGTCAATTTCCGATAAATCATCCTTAAGCCGAACATATCCTATTGCACCGTTTGTTACCTGTACCCATTCATGACAGTAAACCATGTAGGGAACCCCATCTTCCACCCATAATGTGCCATCAAGGGTCATCATATCCGGGGGCAGAGTGGACTTTTTCTGAAATGCAGTAAAAGGACCTGTAGGCGAATCGCTTACCAAAACTGCCACACCACGTGTAACTCTTCCGTTAGGCTCCCAGTTGCTCCATTGTTCGCAAAGCTTGTGGCGGGTATCAAAAGTGAGGAACAAATAGTATTTTCCCTTGTAGTAATGCAATTCCGGAGCCCAGATACTGACTATCGGAATATCTCCCCACACATCAGCCGGGGCAGTGTAAATTACATGCGGACCCTCCCAGTTCTTAAGATCGGTGCTTATGTAGCATCTCACACTTCTTCCTCCCGGACCCACCATATAATACTTCTTCGATACAGGGTCGGGAAGTACACAAACATCGCGCCACCTAAGACTGTCGAGCCGTACAATGCCGTTCTGGTTTGGCCTTCTTGCCTGAGGTCTGCTTGAAGAAGCAGGATTTTGAGGGAAAGCTGCTGATAAACAGACTGTTGTAAAAAACATCACCGAAAGTATCTTTTTCATTCTTCAAACGATTTAAAGATCAGGTCTTAAAGTTCGATGTTAGGCCCTTCAGAACAGCCCATTTCATCTCTCTTGTAATTATTTTTGACTAACCTTCTGTTGTCGTATTTGACCCAGCTGAACATTATCAAAAAGGTTTTTCCTTAACTAAATATTACAGGCGCTGTGACCATGACTTCATTGCAATTATTTTCCCCTGGCAATCAGAATGCTGCAGCTTTAGAGGCAAGAATACTCATTCTGATGATAAATTGGAATGCCGTGTAAGCCTGAGAGACTGATTTCATAAGATTTTAATTAACCGAAAGAAAATGAATACTATACTGATGACCCCCCCTTATGTTAAAAGGATGACTTTATAATAATTCGTGTTGTATATACACTTAACAAAGTATAAAAAACACATAAAAAATTTTAATTATCTTTCAAATCTATGAATTTTATAATCCGTTTGAGGACAAATCCATCATAAAGAATCTTAAAAAAACTTAAAAGATAATTATGAAATTATGCCTGTTCCAGCACAAGATCGATGTATTTCTGAGCAAAAATTACATAGTTATCCCGCTGATGGTTAAAAAAACTTAATAAACTCAACATCTTTAACCAGAGTTGTCAGCAATTTGAAACAAATTTTTATCTTACTGCCTGAAATTTTAAAGAAAATTAATTATAATGAATAAAGTGTAAAATATACACATATAATAATATCAAATATTAGTAGCAAATCCGGTATTAATAACCTTTAAAAAAATGTTCTATGAAAAAGATCCTTGTTACAGTTTTCTTATCAGCCTTAACTTTAGGCAGTTACGGGCAACAGTCTGTTGCAATGGCTGTTGATGCGGGAGCTTCCCGGTACACAATTAGCAGACACATATACGGACACTTCTCCGAACACCTCGGCAGGTGTATCTACGACGGCTACTGGGTCGATCCAAAAATGCAGGTGCCAAAACAGGACAGGATACGTCTTGACATAGTGGATGCCCTGAAAAGAATAAAAATCCCCAACCTCAGATGGCCGGGCGGATGCTTTGCCGATTACTACCACTGGATGGACGGAATCGGACCAAGGGAAAAGAGGCCTACAATTATCAACACTGCCTGGGGCAATGTCACCGAAGATAACAGCTTCGGAACTCACGAATTCCTTATGCTTTGTGAACTGCTCGGTACAGAACCGTTTATAGTAGGTAACATGGGCAGCGGCACTGTTAAAGAGATGTCGGACTGGGTTGAGTACCTGAATTTCGACGGGGTAAGCCCGATGACAAAGCTTAGAAAAGAAAACGGACGTGACAAACCGTGGGGTGTTACATACTTTGGCATCGGAAATGAAAACTGGGGCTGCGGGGGAAATATGACTCCCGAATTCTATTCAATGAACTTCAGACAGTACTCAACTTTCACCAGAAATTATCCGGGAACCACCCTCAGGAAAATCGCCACAGGACCCAATGGGGCAAATTATGCATGGACAGAGGTAGTGATGAGAGATATAGGTAACAGAATGTGGGGACTGGACCTTCATTACTATACAAGACCGAGAGGGACATTAATTCCACAGACCCAAGGTCAGGGCGGAGGTCAGGGACAGAGACCACCGCAGATGCCCGGGCAGGGATCAGCTACCAATTTCACCGAGGAAACCTACTTCATTACCATGAGAAATGCCCTTCGGATAGATGAAATCATAAAAGGCCATGACGAGGTGATGACTAAATACGACCCCCAGAAAAGAATTGCTCTGGTTGTAGGCGAATGGGGCATCTGGACAGATGTTGAACCCGGCACAAATCCCGGTTTCCTTTATCAGCAGAACAGCCTCAGGGATGCCCTCATCGCAGGTACAACACTGAATATTTTCAATAATCACTGCGACAGGGTTAAAATGGCCCAGCTTGCCCAGACTGTAAACGTTCTTCAGGCTCTTATACTGACTGAAGGACCCAAAATGATCCTCACTCCGACTTACCATGTTTTCGATATGTATAAAGTGCATCACGATGCAAAAATGCTCCCTGTAAGTTTCACCAGCCCCGATTATGTATTGCAGGGACAGACACTGCCTGCAATCAATGCTTCTGCTTCACAGGATTCAACAGGTGTGGTGCACCTGACAATTGTCAATATCGATCCGAATAATACCATTAACTTAAGCGTAACCCTTAACCAGGTAAAATGGTCTTCTGTTACCGGACAGGTACTTACATCAGACAGAATACAGGATCATAACACTTTTGACAAACCAAACACAGTAGTTGTGAAAAAATTCGACGGTGCAAAGAGACAGGGTAACATTCTTAACGTTGCAATGCCCTCCAAGTCGGTTGTAATGCTTGAACTTAAATAAGAATTTCTGAAAAAACAAGGTAATCTAATTCTTATGAATAAATATAAATTATCTCAAGCTGTTCTTTTAATTTTTCTCTTTCTGCTTGCCAACCCGTTTGCAGACGGACAACCTTCAACCGACGTAATTATACAGGCCGGTAAACCTGTGGCTGAGGTCCAGCCGGTAATGTGGGGTGTCTTCTTTGAGGACATTAATTTTGCAGCTGACGGGGGGATTTATGCCGAGCTGGTGAAGAACCGCTCTTTCGAGTTCTCACTTCCCCTGATGGGATGGAGGCAGGTAAGAAAGGATGGCAACGGAAGAGTTCTTCCGACATTCTACTCTCCTGCCAGGCCTTCAAATCCGCGTTATGTTACCATTGTTGTTGACGCTGAATCAGGTTCCTTTGGACTTGTTAATGAAGGCTTCAGGGGTATGGGTATAAAGAAAGACCTGCGGTATGACTTTTCAATAATGGCGAGGACAGGAAGTGGGAAAATAAGTGGAATGAAGATCGAACTCCTTGGACAAAATGATGAGATAATAGGGACAGCCCAATTATCTGGTTTTACCGGCGAATGGATGAAACATTCCGTTTCGTTTAAAGCACTGAAGACCGAGCAAAAAGCCACAATGAGAATCCTTTTCAGCGGTCGGGGCAGCGTCGATATCGACATGGTATCGCTCTTTCCTTCCGATACATGGAAAGGAAGGCCGGGCGGTCTGAGAAGAGATATCGTTCAGTTGATTGCCGATCTCCAGCCGGGCTTCCTACGTTTTCCCGGAGGATGCATTGTTGAGGGCAGAGACCTGGCAAACCGTTACCAGTGGAAAAAAACAGTTGGTCCGGTGGACGAAAGAACAATGATTATGAACCGCTGGAATGTTGAGATCCGTAACAGGCAGGCACCCGATTATTTTCAGACTTTCGGATTAGGATTCTTCGAGTATTTCCAGCTTGCTGAAGACATAGGCGCTGAGCCGCTACCAATCCTTAACTGCGGGATGTCGTGCCAATTCAATGCCGCTGAGGTGGTCCCGATGAATGAGCTCGATCCATATATCCAGGATGCCCTTGACCTGATCGAGTTTGCCAACGGACCCGTCACAACAAAATGGGGCGGACTGCGCGCCTCAATGGGACACCCCAGTCCCTTTAACCTTAAATATATAGGTATAGGCAATGAGCAGTGGGAGGAGCAATATATAGAAAGGTACAGAGTGTTTGAAAAAGTCATCAGAGAAAAACATCCTGAAATTAAAATTGTATCCGGCTCCGGACCCAGCGCATCCGGTGCTTATTTTGACTACGCATGGACTGAACTAAAAAAGCTCAGTCCCGACCTGATCGATGAACACTATTATATGCCCCCTGAATGGTTCCTCCAAAATGCTGAAAGATATGACAGCTACGACAGAAAAGGGATTAAGGTTTTTGCCGGGGAATATGCGGCTCACGGAAAGGAAGGCACAGCCTCTGAATCGAGGAACACGTGGATAAGCGCTCTCTCTGAGGCTGCCTTTATGACAGGTCTTGAAAGAAATGCTGAAGTGGTTCATATGGCGTCATATGCCCCATTGCTGGCCCATGTCGATGCCTGGCAATGGAGACCTGATCTTATCTGGTTCGATAACCTTAATGTAATGGGTTCTCCCAACTATTATGTCCAGAAAATGTTTTCGACACACAGGGGAACGCACGTGGTTCCGGCACTCTCGAACGGTAAACCGTTAACAGGAAAGGACAGCCTGTATGTAAGCTCCACAATCGACAGGAAAAACGGAAAGCTTTATGTTAAAATCGTAAACAGCTCAAGGTCTGCCAAACCGGCAAGGTTTACACTTGAAGAGTTCAATCCGGCAAGGGAAGCAGGTATTGAAACCCTCAGATCGGACGACCCCTTTAGCTATAACTCGATGGCGAACCCAAAACTGATCTTCCCGTCCGCCCGAACCCTAATAGTTGAGGGAAGAAGATTCAGTATTACGGTCGAACCTCTTTCGGCAAATGTCCTGGTATTTCAGGCAAAAAATTAATCATTATGAAAAAAATTATTCTGTCACTTGCTTTTGTAACCCTGGCAGGTTACCAGATATCTGGACAAGGTCAGCGGTCAATGACTGTCCACGATCCTGTAATTATCAGGCAGGATGGCACATATTACGTATTTTGTACCGGAAACGGGATATCTGTCTTTTCCTCCACAGACATGATAAACTGGAAAGCCGAAAAGCCTGTTTTCGCTGCTCCACCTGATTGGGTTAAAAAAGAGCTGCCTCAGTTCAGGGGTTCAATGTGGGCACCGGATATCTCCTTTTACCGTGGTAACTACTACCTGTTTTACTCAGTATCAGCCTTCGGAAGAAACACTTCATGTATAGGACTGGCAATGAACAAAACCCTTAACCCGTCAAGCCCCGATTTCCATTGGAAAGACCTTGGTTGTGTGATCCAGTCAATCCCCGGACGCGATAACTGGAATGCCATCGATCCGAACCTTATCATCGATGAAAAGGGAACTCCATGGCTCGATTTCGGATCATTCTGGGGCGGAATTAAACTCGTGAAACTTAAGGATGACCTTTCCGGAATATATATGGATCCGCAGGAGTGGTATACTGTCGCAAGGCGATTCAGGGACCCTTATACCGACGACAGAAATGCAGGTGAAGCACAGATAGAAGCCCCTTTTATTTACCAAAAGGGTAACTATTATTACCTATTTGTTTCGTGGGATAAATGTTGCAGCGGGGTGAACAGTACCTACAAGGTTGCAGTGGGACGATCGCAGAAAGTTACAGGACCCTATTTCGACCGCGACAGCCTGGATATGGCGAAGGGGGGAGGTTCGGTTATCGCAAAGGGATATACACTATGGGCAGGAGTGGGTCACCAGGATGTGGCAAACTTCGATGGAACAGATTACCTGGTTTATAATGGATATGATCTTAAAGATAACGGCCGCTCGAAACTTATAATAAAAAAACTTGGAT
>JARKQN010000038.1 GCA_029974835.1 Bacteroidales bacterium | reverse complement strand
TTAAAATCTCTTCTTTTTTCAATTCTTTTTACTATAATTGTTTTACTAAAGTCTGATCAATAACCTAATGTCCTGAAAAATGAATACAAATCCTGTTAAACGTAGCGCTTTCAGGGGCCTGCTGGTAATTTTATCAGTTATTATATCAGGTACCGGGTCCTTAAAATCCCAATACCCGGTTAACTATCAGTACACTCTGTTACCTTCCGAAATAATTGATGAACTGATCGCCGCCTCATCCGGTGAGCTTGCATGGCACCATATAGTAATGCTTGCTCCTTACACACAGCCGAGATATGACTATGAATTTACGGGAAACCTCAGGGAGAGTGATTATATAACCGGCAAACTGAAGGAGTACGGGCTTGAATTTTCACTGGACAGGGTCGGAAAAACAACAACATGGAGAGGGATAAAGGGAACTCTCAGAGAAATCAGCCCGGGGAATCAGAAGCTTGCCGATTTCCTTGAAGTGCCTGAAATGCTTGTTGAGGGCAGCCAGCCGGCTTCCATGAAGGCAGAGCTCATATGGGCAGGAGAGGGTTCCGTTTCTTTTTTTGAAGAAAACAGGGATAAAATTAAAGGCAAAATAATAGTAACATCGTCAAGCCCCGGTAATGTCAATGCCAGGGCTTTAAATTCGGGTGCGGCCGGCATCATATCTTTCTATTCTCCAAGGCCCCTTACCGACCCGTTGCAGATACCAAATACAAGCATCCAGGGCAGAGGTTTCGCGTTCCTCCTGCCTCCTCGTGAAGGCATTATATTGCGCGACAGGCTTTTAAGGGGTGAAAAGATAACTGTCGAGGTGAATATTGAAACCCGTACCGAACAGGTGGAACTTCAGGTTCCCCAGTGTGTGATAAAAGGAAGTGACCCGGCAGCGGGTGAAATAATATTTACCGCCCACCTTTTTGAAGGGTATGTTAAAATGGGCGCCAATGACAACATGTCGGGATCGGCCGTTATCCTTGAAGTTGCACGCATCCTCAGCGACCTCATCAGGGCGGGCCGGATACCTCCCCCCGTGCGGTCAATAAGATTCCTGTGGGTGCCGGAATTCAGCGGCACAATTCCCTGGGTAAACCAGAACCTTGAGAGAACAAGAAAGGCATTATGCGATATAAATCTTGACATGGTGGGGCTAAACCTCCGTGAAAACAACAGCTTCTTCTGTTTTCACCGGTCAGGGTTCTCGACTGCCTCATTTGTCAATGACGTGATGGAAAGTTATTTCAGATTTGTGGGCGAAACCAATGTTGAAGGGATAACGGATAACCTGGGCAGAAGAGGTTTTTCGGGAAGAATAGTAGCCCCCACCGGCACCGACGATCCTTTCTGGTACAGGATACTCTCCCTTCATGGTTCGTCGGACAATGCGGTCTTCAACGACTGGAGCGTCAATGTGCCCGGAATGAAAATGATAACATGGCCAGACAATTATTATCATTCCTCCGAAGACAATCCCGATAAATGCGACCCGACCCAGCTGAGACGAGCTGTTTTTATATCGGCAACCGGCGCCTACACCATCGCCTCGGCCGATGACAGGATGGCAGGCCGGATACTTTCAGAACAGTATTCGGGAGCCTCTGTAAGAATGGGCATACAAATGGCCAAATCGGCTGATATGGTTTACAACGCCGGCAGAAATGATCTTGCCTCTGTTTACAAACGTGCCTGTTACAACCTTGAAGGCGTGGCAATGGCCGAAAAGTCAGCCATGGAAAAAATAAGGCAGATTTCGGAAAATCCGGAAATCACGAACATGATCGAGACCCGTAAAACGGCGGTTGATAACATTCTTAAGGAACATCTTTCAGCACTGAAGGAAATTATGATTAAGAAATCATCTTACCTGAATGTGCCTGCTGTTAATCTTACCCCCGATAATACCGAGAAGTCAGCTATGAAAATTGTCCCGATGCCGACTCAGAAAGCTGCAACCATGGGATATGGCGGAGATCGCAGAATCATTGCCTCGCTTCCGCAGGATTTTCTTTCAAAGTACAGGTATAACAGAATTGTAAACACGAGCGAAACGGCAGGTTTGGCCAACGGTAAAAGAAACCTGCTCGACATAAAGAAAATGGTCGATGCACAGTTCGAAACAGAATCACCTCTGCAGGATATAATTAATTATTTCATGGTTCTTAAAGAGGCTGGTTTAATGAAATACTAAAAGAGTCTTTCCAGAGTTTAACCTTATAAGTGTTTATAAATGAAAAAGTTGAAATATTTATTGTTTTTTATTCTCATACTGTTTGCAGCCAGCTGTAATACCGTACAGCAATCAACCACGACTGAACTGCCGGAAGACAATGCCTTTAATTTTATTATTATAAGCGACTATGGACGAAATGGTTATCACAACCAGAAGGAGGTGGCGGAGATAATGGGCAATGTGGCTGAAAAAATCAGCGCCAGGTTTATCGTAACAGGCGGCGACAACTTTCAGATTAACGGTGTGGAAAGTGTTGCAGATCCCCTGTGGATGACAAGTTTCGAAAACATTTACACAAATCCGTCTCTCCACGTTGAATGGTACCCGGCCCTTGGCAATCACGATCATGGCGGAAATATCCAGGCACAGGTTGACTATTCAAAAGTGAGCCGCAGGTGGAAAATGCCGGCTCCCTATTATACTCTGGTGAAAAGCAGAGACAGTGTAAGTATCAGACTGGTAATACTTGACACGCAATCTCTTGTTTATGGTCTCGGAAATCCCGGCAGGAAGTATACAAGAGAAAATGCGTTGAGACAAATCAACTGGACTGACAGCGTACTGGCTGCCGTAAAAGAAGACTGGGTAATAGTCATCGGGCACCATCCTGTCTTTAGCGCCCATCCGACCAGGCAGAATACGGAAGAACTGCTTGAATACCTTTATCCTGTAATGAACAAATACAATGTTGACTTTTATATCGGATCGCATGATCATATCTTCCAGCACCTGAAGGATTCCACAGGCACTATCGACTATTTTGTCAATACAGCAGGTTCTTCAGTCCGTAATGTTGCCAGAAACAAAATGACAGTTTTCGCAGACTCATCTCCTGGATTCAGTATAATATCAGCAACGGTTAACAGCCTGGCAATTTATTTTGTCGACATAAATGGCAATGTAATATACCGTTATGCAAGAAAAAAATCATAGTGCCGGTTCGCTGATCTTCCTGCAGTAAGCATAAATACTTATTAAAAATAGGTTTAATTCCCCTTTATACACGCAAGGGGTTTGGGTAATTTTGTGTTAATTAATTAACAGTTGTTACCTTTTACTTTAATCGATGGAAAGCCTTTACAATCAGTTGTTAAAGGATATCAGGTTTGTTGAGGGACTGAATGCCTGCATGAACTGCGGGGTTTGTACCGCTATCTGCCCGGCTGCAGAATTCTACAACTACGATCCGCGCAGAATAGTGGATGAGGTGCAGGAGAGAAACGACGATGTTATCGAAGCTCTTCTTAAATCAGATACAATATGGTACTGCGGCGAATGCATGTCGTGTAAAACCAGGTGTCCGAGAGGCAATACTCCCGGACTGATAATCATGGCTCTCAGAACCCTTTCCCAGAAGCTTGGCTATTTTACCGAAAGTGAGAAGGGGAGGCAGCAGCTTGCAATCAAGAGGAGCGTAGGTGAGAACATCTTTAATTACGGTTACTGTGTGGCTTCCTATGCCGTAGATCCTGCCAGGCACCCCGAACAGGGGCCGGTGTGGGAATTCATAATTGACCATTCAAAAGAGATTTATGAGAGGCTGGGTGCCAGGATTAATGAGGAAGGGGAAGGACCGCTCAGAAAAATACCGGCCGGGGCAAAAGAAGAACTGAAACGTATTTTTGATGTTACCGGAGGTACAGAATTTATGGAGAATATCGAAGAGCATTCCAGACGAAAAGCCCGTGAACTGGGCATCCAGATAGGAAAGGGAACTGATGATGAATACTTCGCACGCGTTTACACGGATAACAGCGGAACCCACAACCAAAAGAAAACAGAATAACCATGAATGAACCCGATAAAAAAAGAATCTGGTCGGAATACCAGAAAGAAATTGCCGATGACCATTATTTCTACGTAAGGTCATGCATTAGACAATCATTCTTCCCCGGTTCCGAACAGTTCTTCCTTCACCTGATAAGAGATATTCTCGGAAAGGATATTTATGAGAACCCCTCACATACAACATGTACCGGAATCGGTTACCACACCGATATAGTTCCCTTTCAGACAATAATGACCGTCGTGGCCAGACATTTCGCCCTGATGAAGGAATCGGGTTACAAAAACATTGCCATTTCATGTGTCACATCTTTCGGGATTTATACAGAGATAATCGAAACCTGGAAGCACTTTCCCGAAGAACTGGAAAAAACCCGCGAATATCTTCTAAAGGCCACAGGCAGGGAGTTCGATATCCCCGAAAACATGGCACATACCAGTGACATTGTTTACAAATTCCGTAATGAAATCGCATCAAAGGCAAAATTCAGGCTTGTTAACAAAAAAACCGGAGAACCGCTGAAAGTTGTTGAACATATAGGTTGTCACTACTCCAAAATGTTTCCCAAATACGGAGTAGGCGGGGCTGAATTTCCAAAAGTACTTTCGGGTATGATTGAGGCATGGGGCGGTGAGGTTATTGATTACCCCGAAAGAAGACACTGCTGCGGTTTCGGCTTCAGGCAATACATTGTCCAGGCAAACAGGGGATACTCTCTCAGCAACTCGGTAAAGAAGTTCGAATCAATGAAACCATTTAAACCCGACTTTATCATTACCAACTGCCCGGGCTGCAATATGTTCATGGATAAATGGCAATATACAATAAGGGAGATGGAGGGCAGAACCTACGGTGAGAACGGCCTTTCAATACCGGTTCTGACATACGAGGAGGTTGCCGGCCTGGTTCTTGGTATGAACCCATGGGAACTCGGCCTTCAGTACCATATGGTACAGCCCGAACCACTTTTAGATAAAATGGGTGTCGAATACTCAAAATCGGATAAATTCATTACCAAAGACGGCAAGCCGTTGCCTGCACCTGAAAAGCTTATCAACGTATGAACAGTATGGTTGACGTCCTGGTTATTGGTGGAGGAGTTGCCGGAATGGAGGCCGCTGGACAACTTGCCAGATCGGGATACAGCGTTATTTTAGCTGAAAAAGAGCCTCTTACCGGAGGACATCTTAAGAACTGGTACCACCTTTTCCCCGACAGGCGCGATGGAAATGAAGTCGGTGAATACCTCGACAACCTGGTAAAAAACAAAAATATCGAGATACGGAATAATACCTGCATCACCGGAATAACAGGCCGGAAAGGGAAATTTACAGCAACAGCTTCCGACGGGCAGGTTGTTGAAGCCGAAGCGGTTATCGTTGCAACAGGATTCGACCTCTTCGACAGCAGACGGAAAGAGGAATATGGTTACGGAATCTATCCGAATGTAATTACCTCTGCCGATCTGGAAAAGATGTTCAGGAACGGGTCGGTGAAACTGGCAGACGGTGGTGTCCCCGCCAGAATAGGCTTTATTCATTGTGTCGGTTCACGCGACGAAAAGGTCGGGAACCTCTACTGCTCCAAGCTTTGCTGTATCACCGCGGTGAAACAGGCCATGGAGGTTCATGAAAAGATAAGCGGAGTAAAAACCTTCTGCTTCTATATGGACATGAGAATGGGAGGGGCATATTATGAGGAGATTTACAGGGAGGCACAGGAAAAGTACGGTGTATCCTTTATAAGGGGTAAGGTGTCGGAAGTGTCGCAGGGTTATAATGGCAGACTCGTAATTAAGGCTGAGGATACTCTTGCCGGCAGACCGCTGAGAATGGAACTCGATATGGTTGTGCTTATGGCCGGAATGGAAATGTCGGACGCCGGAGAAATTCTTGCAGGCAAGTCATCACTCAGACGCGGCGAAAACAGGTTCTTTTCCACTGCCGACAACCACACGGCATCGAACAGGAGTAATATGAAAGGTGTATTCTATGCAGGTACATGCACAGCTCCGATGAACATCACCGAATCGATTTCGCACGCCAGAGCAGCAGTTACAGAAGTTGTCAGTTACCTGAGGGAAAAGAAACAGAGGGATGAATAAGTTCGGATTCACTTTATCGGTTCCAAGGGTCATCGATTACGACAAGAATGACCGGAGTGTGGCAGATCTCATTGCTGCAAAAGAACCGACATTCAGACTGTGTATAGAATGCGGCACATGTGCTGCAACATGTACCGCCGGAAACTTCACTGATTTCAGCCTCAGGGAAATAAATGTTCTGCTGCGCCGCGGAGAGAATGAAGCCGCAGCCGAAAAAATAAACAGATGCATGCTCTGCGGTAAATGCATTCTTGTTTGTCCGCGAGGGGTTAATACGCGCAACGTGCTGTTTATTGCAAGGGAGACTCTGAGTAAAACAAACGGCCATGAAAGACTTTGACATTTTTGTGCTGCCATTTAACACCGGTCTCTATTTCATTCTTATTTACTGTGTTGTAAGGTGTGTCATCTGGTTCAGGCAGCTTTCAAGGGCCGACAAGTTAAGACTCCAGAGAGGCTTCTTTGGCAGGGCATTCGGGCAAAGCCTGAAGGAAATATTCATGGAAAGCCTCATCCACCGCAGGATTCTAAAATCAAAACCCGTTCTGGGTTATATGCACATGTCTCTTGCATTCGGATGGTTTCTGCTTATACTCTTCGGAACCATTGAGGCCGACATTTTCGGAGCAAAACATCTTAATCCGCCATACAGGGCAATATTCTTCCGGTTCTTCAATCCCGACCACGGAACAACAGGTCTTACAAGAATCTGGTCATTCTGGATGGATCTGCTTCTTGCCTTTATACTGTCGGGCCTTCTGCTGGCGGTAATAAAAAGATTTATTCCGGGGGTAGTCGGAATGAAGAAAACCACCCGGCACAAACCTGCCGACAGGATTGCCCTCACAGCTCTCTGGCTCATTTTTCCGAGCAGGCTATTGGCCGAGAGTTTTACCTGCGGCGCGCATGGTTCGGGCAGCTTCCTGACCGGAACAACAGGTGCATGGCTCGCTTCATTCCTCCCTGCCGAAACCCTTGCCTACCCATTCTGGTGGCTCTATTCCTTATCCCTGGGAGTTTTTTTCATACTTCTACCTGTCACCCGTTATATGCATATCCCTACAGAACTGTTCCTGATTTTCATGCGAAATTCGGGCATATCTACAGGGGATAAGACAGGAACTTTCTCCGAAGTTCAGATACACTCATGTTCATCATGCGGTATGTGCATCGACGCCTGCCAGATGAACTTCGTTACCGGCATAAGATATATGCAGCCCGTTTACCTGCACCGTTCGATCAGAAATGATGAGGACATTACCGAAATTGCTCACGACTGCCTGATGTGCGGCAGGTGTGAAGAGGTATGCCCGGTCGGAATTGAGATTTCGGCCGTAAGAATGATTCAGCGAAGAAATAAAACGGGAGAGCCCCTGGTGAAAAACAACTGGATGGGATATTTCAGAAACAGAAATAACGTTGGTTCTGAAAAGAGTGATACCGGTCAGGTCTATAATCTGAGAAACGGCAGGGAGGTGAAACAGGCAGATGTGATCTATTTTGCAGGATGCATGACTCATCTTACTCCCGGGATAAAAGAGGCCATGATGAAGATATTCAGGGCATCAGGAGAGAAAGTCTGGTTTATGGATGAGGAAGGCGGAGCCTGCTGCGGAAGACCTCTGATGCTGGCCGGCAACGACAGGGAGGCACGCGAGCTTATTAATTATAACTCTGAAATTATCCGGAAATCGGGGGCAAAAACTCTTGTGACTTCCTGTCCGATTTGCTACAATGTTTTCAGGGATAGTTATTACCTCGAGGCTGAGGTGATGCATCACACGGAATACCTTAAGCACCTGATAGATGACGGTAACCTGAGGTTTAATTATTCCGGCAGAAAGGTGGTTTACCACGATCCATGCGAACTGGGCAGAATAGCGGGAATATACGATGCACCAAGAGAAGTATTGTCGTGGGTCGCAGATCTTCACGAAATACCCGAGAGGGAGGAAAAGGGACTCTGCTGCGGGGGGAGCCTCGGCAACCTGATACTCAATCCGTCGAAAAAGGCAGCAATAGCCTCCGATGCCGTGAAAAGACTTACCAGGAATAACCCGGAAATGATTGTAACTTCATGTCCGCTGTGCAAGAAAACATTCTCCCAGGTATCGCATGTTAAGGTTTCAGATATAGCGGAAGTGACTGCAGATGAGATTGCTGCAGTGCAGGTAAGAAAACCCAGACGCCCGGCGTCAGTTAGCCTGAAGGTAATGGTAAAACAACTCCTCGAGTAATTCATAATTCCGTTTTTTACCTCTGCTGATTTTTTTTTTACATTTATTGGAAATTTTAAGCTTACTTTGCCGTTAAATTTTCAGGTAGAGTTAAGGTAAAAAGGTTTAAGAGGAGTTTCAGCAATGAGAAAGTCGGCAATTGTATTATTTTTATTCATTTTCCTGTGGTCCTGCGGTAATTCGGGAAGAAACGCTTCGGCGGACAATTCCGGTAAGATCACCCAGCGCGAGGATGGAACAATTGCTCTGAACATTGAATCAGCAGCTTTCTACCAGAATAATAATGACCCCTCCCTGAATACCGCAGAATGGAATTTCGTGGTCCTGAAGCCGGGGAGATACGGTGTGTGGCTTTCGAGTGCAACCCGCGATACGATGAACCTAGGGTACCACAACAAGGTAAGGATAGATCTTAATAATGACGAAAGGCTGGAGGCAAAACCCGTAGGAGACAAGATTATTGCAGATGCCGCGGGTATTCAGAAACCCTATTACAGGGCCGATTCATATATGGGCTCTTTTTACATCCAGTCGCCCGGAGAATACAGTATTCAGGTAATCAGTGAAAAGATTATAAACTCAGTCAGATCAGGACTGCATCATTCGGAGATGCCGGGAACAATGCTTTTATCCGTGTTTCTTACTCCCGTGACCAGGTGACTTTACTCTGGCCGTTACATTTTTCTCAATCCACCTTCGCGCATTGACAAAAGCCTCCATCCAGGGAGTGACTTCATCATTTCTTCTTTGTTCAGGGTAATAACCGCATTGCCATGGGAAGAATGCCCTTTCGAGATGTGGCATAATGGCAAGGTGCCGCCCGTCATCCGATACTATCCCCGCCACATCATAATCCGAGTCGTTCGGGTTCGCCGGATAGGTGTGATGGCTGTATTTCATGGCAATCCTGTAATTTTCCTCATTGCCCGGTAAAACAAACCGCCCTTCACCGTGAGCCACCCATATGCCGAGTTCCATGCCTGAGAGGCTTCCAAGCATAACGGAATTGTTTTCGGGGATAATCACTCCAAGGAAGGAAGACTCGAATTTCCCTGATCCGTTACGTTCAAGGCGCGGTTTTTTGTTATGGTCCGGACAGATTAGATCGAGCTCCGCCATCAGCTGGCAGCCGTTACATACGCCGAGCGAAAGGGTATCCCTTCTGCGGTAGAAGTTTTCGAGTGATTTTTTCGCCTTTTCGTTGTAAAGGAAAGCTCCCGCCCATCCTTTGGCTGATCCAAGTACGTCAGAGTTGGAAAATCCTCCTACGAAAACTATCATGTTAATATCCTCCAGAGTCTCCCTTCCCGAAATCAGATCGGTCATGTGTACATCCCTGACATCAAAACCCGCCAGCCAGAGGGCGTATGCCATTTCGCGGTCGCCGTTAACCCCTTTCTCCCTGATTATGGCAGCACTGATCCCGCTTTTCCTTCGTCGTGCAGGGGTTATTCCAAGTGATTTGAAGGTTCCTTTAAAACCGCCGGTTCTGAAATTTAACGGGTGCTTAATGTAATTCCTGTATCTTTCTGCAGCATGCCTTTCACCTGATTGCCTGCGGTCGAGCAGATAGGAGGTCCGGAACCATATATTCCTCAGATGGTCAATGTCAAATTCATAAACCTGGCCGAGGTTCTTCACCGAAATCTTCCTTTCAGAGACGGGGTGGCCTATTGAAAAATAAGATATCCCGCGTTCGGAAAGTATCTCGGTAACTTCAATTTCATCTTTGACCTGGATTATAATGCCCGGGTTCTGGCTGAACAGAAGTCTGATAATATCTTTCTCGCCAACGGCGGTAAAATCGAGAGAAAGACCACCAGATATGTTGGAGAAGCACATTTCGAGGAGTGTAACAATCATCCCCCCGGCGGAGATGTCATGGCCCGACAGAATTTTTCCTTCCTTTACAAGGTCCTGCACTGTGTTAAATACCTCCCTGAAGTAGGAGAAATTCTTTATCTGAGGCACGTCGTCGCCGACAAAATTCAGAACCTGGGCCAGGCAGCTTCCTCCGAGGCTGGCTTTATAACTGCTCATGTCTATATAAAGGAGGCTGGTATACGGTTCCGGGACAATGACAGGTTCAACGACAGATCTTATATCTGTTACCTCTGCTGCAGCGGATATTATAACCGTACCCGGAGAATAGACCACGGTGCCGTCGGGGTATTTCTGAGTCATCGAGAGGGAATCTTTCCCTGTCGGTATATTGATGCCCAGTTCGATGGCAAATCCGCTTGCAGCCTCGACGGCTTCATAAAGGCGCGCATCTTCGCCTTTGTTTTTACATGGCCACATCCAGTTGGCAGAGAGAGAGACACCCTTCAGTCCGTTTCTCAGGGGTGCCCATATTATGTTTGTCAGGGCTTCCGCAATTGAGAGGACGGAACCTGCAGCGGGGTTAATGAGGCCGGCAGCAGGGGCGTGACCGATAGATGTTGCCATTCCTGACCTGCCCCTGTAATCGAGGGCTACAACGCCCACGTTGTTCAGGGGAAGCTGCAGAGGCCCGGCGCATTGTTGCCTGGCTATCCTTCCCGTTACCGATCTGTCGACCTTGTTTGTAAGCCAGTCCTTGCAGGCAACCTCTTCCAGCTGAAGCACCATTTCAAGGTATTTATGCAGTCCGGAGGGTTTATAATCTATCTTCTTAAATGATTCAGATGTCTTTATGTCGCTGATGACTGTTCTGGGAGGTTTGCCGAATAATGAGTCGAGGTCGAGGCTGATTGGTTTCTCTCCTGTTTCAGGGTTGTGAAAAGTCAGGTACTGATCTCCGGTAACGGTTCCGATGATATAGAAAGGCGCCCTTTCGCGGGCTGCAATCTTTTCGAGCAGGGGAGTGTCTTTTTTCCGGAGAATAAGGCCCATTCTTTCCTGCGACTCGTTGCCAATTATCTCTTTGGCCGAGAGGGTTGGGTCGCCCACAGGAAGCTTGCTGATGTCAATTGTACCGCCTGTTTCCTCGACAAGTTCGGACAGGCAGTTCAGGTGACCTCCGGCACCATGGTCGTGTATTGAGACAACGGGGTTGTTGTCCATCTCGGCCAGGGCTCTGATGGCGTTGTAGACTCTTTTCTGCATTTCCGGATTAGCCCTCTGTACGGCATTAAGTTCGATTGAAGTGTCGTATTGGCCGGTGTCAACCGAAGAGACGGCACCTCCGCCCATGCCTATCCTGTAGTTATCTCCGCCCAGCAGGATTATCAGGTCTCCCTTTTCCGGTTTCCCCTTTTTGCTGCTGTTCTTTTTTCCTGTACCTATACCCCCCGCCAGCATAATAACCTTGTCGTAGCCGAGCATCCTGCCGTTCTCCTGGTGTTCAAAAGTCAGCAGGGAGCCGCAGATGAGAGGCTGTCCGAATTTATTTCCGAAGTCACTGGCCCCGTTTGATGCTTTGATAAGGATATCGGAAGGGGTCTGGTAAAGCCAGGCTCTTTCGGGTATTGTCTTTTCCCAGGGTCTGCCGCCGTCGGGGCGGGGATAAGAGGTCATATAGACTGCTGTACCGGCAACAGGGAAAGATCCTTTGCCACCGGCCATACGGTCCCTTATCTCGCCTCCGGTACCTGTCGAAGCCCCGTTGAAAGGTTCAACGGTTGTCGGGAAGTTATGGGTCTCAGCTTTCAGCGAAAGGACTGATTCCACATTTCTGATGATGAAATAATCCGGTATATCCTGCCTTGCCGGTGCAAACTGCTCTATAACGGGTCCCCTTAGAAATGCACAGTTATCCCTGTATGCTGAAACAACAAGGTTCCTGTTGAGATGGGTTGTATTCTTTATCATCTGGAAGAGGGTGGAATCCATCTCTTTTCCGTCAATGACAAAGATTCCGTTGAAGATTTTATGTCTGCAATGTTCCGAGTTAACCTGTGAGAAACCGAATACTTCGCTGTCGGTCAGTTTGCGTTTCAGGCGGGCCGACAGTTCTTCCAGATATGATATCTCCTCGTCACTAAGGGCCAGGCCCTCTCTTTGGTTGTATTCCCTGATATCGTCAATGAGGATGACGGGGTCGGGTTTTCTTTCGATTGTGAATATGTCCTGGCCGAGCCCATGGTAAAGTGCCTGCAGCATCGGATCGTATTCTGCTTCGGATTTGGCAACTTTTGTGAACTCTTCGATGCGGGTTATGCCGGCTATACCCATGTTACGGGTAATTTCGACGGCATTTGTACTCCATGGAGTTACCATTTCCTTCCTGGGTCCGACGAACCAGCCTGCGACAGATTTTTCGCCGGTTATTTCCTTGCTGCCAAAAAGCCACAAGAGTTTTTCGACATCCTTTTTACCAGGTCTGGACTGCGACCCGACGGCAATTATCTTTTTTCCGGCAGTTTTAAAAAAGGTAATCATTTATTCATTTAAAAGTATTTCCCGGGCAGATTTCTGATTAAACAGAGATCATAAACCGGGCCTTAAAGGCACGGCTGCTCAGAATGGAAGGTCGTTGAACTCATCCTCCGGAGGAGGAGGTTCATCAGGGACGGATTCCTGACCGTCAGTATCAGGAGGCTGTCCGGCCCTCACCCTTTCAACCTTCCATGCATCGAGATTTGTGAAATAAGACACCTTTCCTTCCTTAACCCATTTATTACCCTTGATGTTAAAAAGGATTCTTACTTCCTCGTTAAGGAAAGACTCGTTTATAATATCGCACTTATCCTGAGTAAGCTGGAATTTTATAAAATCGAAGAAAACTCCTCCGGTACCGGATTCTTTCCGTTCAATAACGAACTCCCGTTTGCGGAATTTGTCACTTACATTAATCACCGGCATTATTTCAATTACCTTGCCGGTTATCTCGAAAGCCATCGGAGGTTTATACTTTTATTGTTGTTTCTTCACTTCAAGCAGTTCGACTTCAAAGATAAGAGTGGTAAAAGGTTCTATAACACCGCCGGCGCCATTGGCTCCGTATGCGAGGTTTTCAGGAACATAAAGCATAAACTTTGAGCCCTGAGGCATAAGCTGAAGACCTTCCGACCATCCTTTAATAACTGAATTTAGCTGAAATTCGGCGGGCTGGCCCCTGTCGTAAGATGAATCAAACTGTGTCCCGTTAATAAAAGTTCCCTTGTAATTTACTTTAACGATGTCATTCTCGTTAGGTTTCTGGCCTGTTCCGAGTTTGAGGATTTTATATTGCAATCCGCTTTCAGTAACAATTACGCCTTCTTTGGTACGGTTTGCCTGGAGAAATGAATCTCCCCTTGCAATGTTTCCTTTGTAAATTTCCTTGTTCATTTCTTCCTGTTTTGCTATTCGTTCTGCTTCTTTTTCGTTAAGAAAGGACATTATAAATGTTCTTGCCATGTTGTCATCCATCAGCTGCTTGTTCTCTGCCGCCTCGTACATGGCTTTGGCAATCAGAGCAGGATTAAGGTCAATGCTGTCATTCTTAAGGGAATAATAAATATTAATGCCGAATGCATATGAAAGCGTATCTGAGTTGTTTTTCAGCTTCATGCCCGTTACGGCTTTCTTCCCGCAGGATGCCATAATTATTGCCAGGACGGCAATCATAATTGTTAACTGTTTGATTTTCATGATATATTTGTTTTTCGAATTTTCACAAAGATAATATTTTACCGACAGCAACCTATTTACCGGGTAATTAAATTTTTCTTTTCAGGTCAGACTCCGGAGTTTCATATTCTAATTCCCGCGATCAGAACATCGTCAACCTGTTCGTAGCCATTCATCCATTCGTCGAAGGTTCTGACAAGTTCTTCCTTCTGTTCGGCGGCCGGCCGGTCATGGATTTTCAGGAGGAGGTTCTGGAGGGGTTTGTACATAAATTTTTTTCCTTTGGGTCCGCCGAACTGGTCGGCGTAGCCGTCGGTGAAGAGATATAACATGTCACCCTTTCTCAGGATATCGCTGTGGTTATTGAATGGTGCGAATTCTGTTACATGAATACCGATCGGCATTTTATCGGCAGGTTTTTTTATCAGCCGGCCCTCCCTGACAATATAAAGCGGGTTATTGGCGCCTGCGTAGTCAAGCCTCAGCGATTCAAGGTCTATTATGCAGAGTGAAATATCCATTCCGTCTCTTGCCTCTCCCGTAAGTCCTTTCTGCTTAAGTGCATTTATTACTTCATCACGGAGCATATTAAGAATTGCAGCAGCATCTGTTATTTCAGTTGTGTTGTAGATTTCATCGAGGAATGCATTGCCCAGCATACTCATGAAGGCGCCCGGTACGCCATGCCCGGTGCAGTCTGCAACCGCAGCAATTACACGGCTTCCTTTCTGCCTCCCCCAGTAGAAATCGCCGCTTACGATATCCCGTGGTCTGAAAAGAATAAAACTGTCGGGCCACCATTCACTTAAGAAGTCGGCGGGAGGGAGCACGGCTGTCTGTATTCTGCTTGCATACTGGATACTGTCGGTGATTGCCTGATTTTTCTGTTCGATTATTTCTTTCTGTTTCAGTATCTCAGCGTTTTTGGATTCGAGGTCGGAATTGATTTTTTCTATCTCTCTTTTACTTTCGGCAAGGCGCTGATTTTTTTTACGGGTTGAAATAAGGCCTGCGAGAATCATCACGGCTACAAGGGTAATGAGGATTCCTATTCCGGTGGTATACCTTCTGACCTGTTTTTCCCGTTCGAGGTTTATTTCCTGCTGCCTCTTTTCGGATTCAAGCAGCCTGTTTGCCTGTTCAAGGACAAGGGCTTCATTCCTTTTGCGGTCGAGTTCGAGGCTGTCAATCCTCTGCTGCTGCCGCAGCGACACGACCTCCTGTTCCCTTTTGGTCAGTTGGAATCTCTCTCTTTCCAGGACGAGAGACTGAGCCAGACGCTCTTTTTCTGACCTGTCGAGTTCCTGCTGTTTTACCAGCAGTTTAAGTTCGTTTTCTCTCCTGGCAGCTTCAGCCTTCAGCGTTTTCATCTCCAGCGAGCTTATCTCTTCGCCTGCTATCCCGAGCCTGATCTGCTGCTCGATCCGGTCAAACTCCTGCTGGCGTGCCGCTTCCTTCTGTTCGCCGATTCTTTCCTCGAAGTTCAGTGAATCCCTGATGCTCAGATATTTTTCATAATATTCGAGAGCCTTTATGAAATCATTCGATTTCTCCATAACATCCGACCATGTTTTATAACAATCCTGCATCGTTCTCATGGAGGCTGATCTCGAAGCCGATTCCACGCATTCCCTGCAGTAAAGGTCGGCATGGTAATTGTCCTGCCTGTTGAAATAAATCAGAGCCAGCAGATGCGCTATTCTTGCCTCTTCGTCCTTCCTTCCCGAGGCTCTGGCATTTTCAATTGCCTGGTTAAAACTCCTCAGCATTTCCCTCTGGTTACCCATGGTTTGCCATGTAATGGCCATGTTTGAATATAGGTCTGTCAGAAAGTGAGGATCATTTCCCGCGGAAAGCGAAATCGTTTCAGCTTCCCTGAATTTTTCAAGAGCCGACTGAAAATCTTTTTGTCTGAATTTGACAAACCCGGTGTTATTAAGAATCTGGACCCTCTGTTTAGTGTTTCCTGCTTGGGCGTAGTATTCAAGCAGTCTGAGGTATATTGCTTCTGCCCTGTCGTATTCACCCATTTGAGAATGAAGGAAAGCTTCATTTAGCAGGCATCTCGTCAGGCCTTCATTGTTGTGCAAATTTTCATAAATAAGCCCGGCTTCCCGGTACCACTTCAGTGCGAGTGAATCGGACGATTGGTAAAACCATGATCTGGCGGTTGCCTCGGCGTACTCTGCAGCCTGCAGTGAATTCTTAAGGGTAATCGTATTAAACGCTTCCCCGAACCAGGAGGATGCTTTTGCGTAGAGGCCTGCCCTGAAATATGCTTCGCCGATGGTTTTCATTACGTCAGCTTCATCATCTTTCATCCGGCCGCGGTTAAATGCCGAGAGAGACTTAAGGTAGCTGGTCAGAAGCTCCTGCCACGATGAGCGGCTGCTGTAAATATCGCCAAGCAGTCTGTACCCTTCCGCTTCCGGCTTATAAAGGTTTAGTCCGGATATTATATCAAGTGCCGAGGTGACGGTGATTATGGCACTGTCGGTTTTGCCGGAAACCATCTGTGCCCTTCCATGTTCAAGCATCAGAACAGCCCTGGCTGAATCAGCTTTTCTGGCAAGAATCTGAAGCGAATCGGTCACGGCGGGTTCCTGGCCTGTTGTAATTACCGGAAAAACAGACAGCAGCAGGAAAGTTATTATTTTACCCGTTTTCATCAGTTAAGTTTATAGGTTAAACCAAACTGGAAACTCCTGCCTGCCTGTGGATTATATGGGAGAGGAGTATTCATTCCGGAATATACCGGACCTCCGTACCGTTCATTCAGCAGGTTAGTCACCTTCATAAAAACACTCAGATTGCTTCCGATGCCGTAATCTGCTACTACGTCCATGCTGTAAAATCCGTCATAGTCGCGGAATAGCTCATTGTATATTTCCTTAAAGGGCAGAACAACCCTCAGCCAGCTCGATTCCCAGATGCTTGTAACCTGGATAAACAGGTTTTTTGCCGGCTCCATCGAAACCTTCAGCTGACCGAAATGATTGGGAACCAGCTTGAAATTGCCGAGAAAGTTTGTCGCAAGTTCAAGAATGTCGGGAAATTTCTGGCTCGATTTGCCGAATGTGAGGCTGATTTCTGCATCGAGGTTTATGGATTTCACAATGTCATCAATGAGTATGTTGGCCTGCAGTCCGTACAGTCGTGAAACGGCATCCTTCTCGTTAACCCTTTTAAGAACGGTGGCGGTATCGGAGTTGATTATTGCACGCGGCAGGTTAAGATCGCTTAACCTTGTGTATCTGTCAAGAATAAGGTTCCGGATGGCATTATAATAAACGGAAATATCATAACTGATTCTTTTCCTGCCCTTTCTCGCCATACCCAGTTCAACCGACATATATTTCTCGGGTTCAAGTCCCGGATTAGGAATTGAAATGTAAACCAGGCTGTCCATGTTTATGCCTGCCCTGTAGGCAAGCGACTGGTACGCCAGGGATGAGGGAGGAGCTTTGTAGGCAAATCCCACGGAGCCCCTGAATTTTGTGTTGTTGTTAAGTATAAAGAGTCCTGCCAGTCGCGGGCTGAATGAAAATCCGTAAATAGAATTTCTGTCAACTCTTACTCCTCCCATAAATCTGAAAGCAGCCAGGGAGAGATAAGACTGGGCGAAGGCCGAGAAATTATGGTAGTTAAGCGGATTTATGCCGAAATTGGCCGACACAGTGTCGGTGAAGCTGACAGAGGTGCTGAAATATTTATAATCAGTTGGTTTGAAGGGTGAATACAGAAAGTTTGTAAGAGGCAGGTTGCCTGATAGCTGGTAGGTTAATCCCGACATTATCTCAAGTCTGTTTGCAGGCATGAAGGTGAATAATTGCTCAAAAAGCAGATCACGGCCTGCCGAATATCTGTAGACCTTGTCGGTATTACCGATAAAGGTTACACCCATATTGGAATTGTTATCCATCCTGTAGGTTACATTCGAAATATTGGTGGTGGTGGCAAGCCTGGAAGTCCATTCATGGCTGTAGCTTAGCGATGTTGTTCTTATATTGTCGCCCCAGAAATTCTGGGGATTGTTGTATTTATAAAGGTAGGGAGTCTGACCAAGTGAACTGTGCGATCGGCGATACATGTTATTATGTGAAATATTCACACCCCGGAACCTGAGATTAAATCCCAGAAGGTTGCTCAAAGCCGGCAAATCTTCCATGGAGGGGTTGTTTAGAGTCCCTTCGTAATTTCTGCAATAGTGTTCTCTCATGAAATCGGCGGGGTTTACGCCTTTGTTCTGCAACAGTTTTTCAGTTACTTCAAGAGGCTTGTATGATGTTCCGCCTATGATAAACTCCTTTCCTTTTTCCTGAAGGTACTGCATCGGGTTATATATCTCCTCGTATCCTTTTTTGATCCTCAGGTCACCGATTTCATTCAGTCCGCCGTAAAAGGTGTACTGGAGAATATTCTTGTTTTTGCCGGCTTTGCCGCCGACCATAAAATCGCCGTTTCTGAAGTTATCCTGACCAATGCTGACATCTGCAAGTGCGAAGGTCCCCTTATCGGCTTCCCGCGTTATAATGTTTATGACTCCCGATACTGCATCGGCACCGTATATGGCTGCAGCCGGGCCGTATATGATTTCTATTCTTTCCGCCTGCCTGACCGGAAGCTGGGCAAGCACAGGCATGCCGGTAACGACGCCGGGCTTGACGGGCAGTCCGTTGATCAGAATCATGGTGTAGAGGTTGCCTGTGAGACCCCTTAACTGAAAGGACTCCCCGAGTTCACCCGATCCAGGCTGGGAAACACGAACACCGGGCAGGGTTTTAATGACATCGATAAGGGTGTAGTAATGGTTCCGTATTATTTCGTCCCTTGTAACGACGTGTATTGTTATGGGAAGCTCGCTTATTTTCTTCGAACTGCGGCTGGCCGAAATCACACTCATTTCCACCGTATCCACAGGCAGATAAAGGTCGCCGGTGCCAAGTTTCTCAACAGGCAGTATTTCCTGCTGCTGACCTGCAACGGATAAGCAGTAAATAAAAAGAAATGAGACCAGTGCAAGTTTTCTCATTATTCTGATTTGAATGTAAAGTTACCAAAAATGATTTACATCATTTTATTACTTCCGCTTCATGGTTTTTTATTGCTTAAACAAAACTTTTACAAATGGTTCTCTTTTTATTTCGTTAATAAATATTAAAGTTTTAAATTTAGCCCAGAAACGGCCCTGATTGGCTTGAATTCAACCGATGAGATTTATTACAGTGTTATTTAAATAACAATATACCAAACCGATAACAACTTAAAAAAGTATTTACGCAATGAAAAAAGGACATTCAAGACGCGATTTTATCAGGCTTGCTGCCTCAGGTGCCGCAGGTGCATTTCTGCTGGCACAGTCGGGTTGTATAGGAACGGGTTCGAAGGCGAAAAAGGCCGCAGCAGCGCCTGACCCGAAAAGCTTCGGGATAGGATTGCAGTTGTACACAATCCGCGACGAGATATTCAGGGATGTCCCCGGCTCCCTTAAAAAGGTGTCAGACATGGGGTACAAATATGTGGAACTGGCAGGTTACGAGAACGGTAAGTTCTACGGCTATGAGCCCGCCGAATTCAGAAAACTGGTTGAGGATCTCGGAATGGAAATCCTCAGCAGCCACACACAGGTTGAGGCTCAGGGTATCACCCTCGAAAATGCAACAAAGATGGCCGAAGACCATGCCAAACTCGGGGTTAAATACTGTATACAACCGTGGATTGTGCCGGAAGCAAGGACAACTATTGCGAGTTACCAGAAAATGGCTGCCGACTGGAACCAGGTAGGTAAGATAATGAAGGATTACGGGATTCTCTTCGGTTACCACAATCATAATTTCGAGTTTGCCAACGTGGAAGGAAAGATCCCGTATTTCGATGTGATGATGGCGGAACTGGACAGGGAATATGTTACCCTGGAAATAGATGTTTTCTGGGTCACAAAGGCCGGGCAGGATCCGGTTGAAATAATAAATAAATACCCGGGCCGGTTCGAACTTTTTCATCTGAAAGATATGTTCACAAGGCAGGATCCGTTCTTCACCACCGAAGGTGTGGCTGACTTAGCGCCGGTGGGAGAGGGCCTGATTGATTTCGGTCCGATCATTGCCGCAAAGGAAACGGCAGGAATGAAATACATGATTGTGGAACAGGACCTTACCAAAGATGGTGATTGTTTCGGTGCAATACAGAAAAGCATCACCAACCTGACTACTAAGATTCTGGTGTAAATCAGGTATTTAAAAGTTCCTTTCAGGGACATGCGAAATTATCCGCAGGGGCTGCAGGAGAAACTAATATGACAACCGTATTCTGCACTCCCTGCGGTTCATTTTCACACCGGCCGTAGAATTATTTTGCCGGGACGGTAAGAAGATGGTCATTCAGCAGAGCCAGCGACTTGCGGTATCTGTTTTCGGTTTCAATCAGCCGCAGCTCTGCATCAAAAATTACTCCTGTCATCGAGAAATACTCCGTGAGTGTTATCCCGCCCTCCTCCAGGGCTGTTGTAATTTCCGACGTGCTGCCGGAAGATTTAAGAATGTTCCGCAAATCGTCAACCGCCGATTTCAGATAGATCATGCCGGTGTATTCACGCCTTACTTCCGTTTTCAGTCTTTCAGTTTCCGCTTTCATTGCCGCTTCGGCCATTGATGATTTTGCCTTTGCGCTTTTGAGTTTCCCGGCGTTTGACCACAGGGGAACAGATATACCCACCATAGGCCCGGTGTATGCCTCCGACGGCAGTATCTCCGAAGAGTATCCCGCCATTAATTCAGGCAATGATGATGAACGCGCCAGCGAAACTTCTCCTGTACTTAACCTGTATTCAGCCTGCGGGATCAGAAACGCCGGATGAATATTAAGTTTTTGCTTTATCAGGGAGTCGACAGGAAGGATTACTTCTTCAGGGTTTACCTGACCTTCAGGAATGGTTCCCCTTCCTCCCGACAGATAATCAAGCCTCTGCCTGAGTGATGTTAACTCAGCCTCGGTATTCGCTTTTTCTAAGCTTATTGCTGAAAGTTCCAGCAGAATTCTGTTGTATTCCGGCAATGTGGCAGCACCTTCCTCCAGCTTTCTCTTCCATGCATCACGCAGGGTTTCATATTCCCCGATTCGTTTTTTTATCAGGGAAAGCTTCTTCCCGGCCGTATAGTAATCGTCAATCGTCATAAGTGCATCAAGTATCACGTTTAGCCGGCCAAGGTCAAATTCCAGTTCGGCCAGCCTTACCGAATACCTGTTTATGTTCTTCATTGCAAGGTATCTCGATGGAAAATCAAACCGCTGGCTTACCGACCATGTCTTTTTCACTCCCGAAGCGGAGTTGTTGCCGGGCATATAACCAAACGAAGCTTCGGGGCCCGGAGGATAGATGTTTGTGCGTGCCTCTGCACGCCGTGCCTCAAGCATCGAGGCATAGGAGAGAATTTCAGGGTTGTTTTCCGAAACCTGTCTGAGGAATTGCTTAATATCCTGGGCTTCAGACCTTAGAAACCCAAGCATTATAAGTAATGATACTATGAATCTGGATGACATTGCTTTAATTTTTAGGTTCTGAATTTTTCTTTTCTACCTCCATGTAAACGGCAGGAACAACAAACAGGTTAAGTATTGTGGAACTCAGCAGACCGCCAAGTATGACAACTGCCATAGGGCTCTGTATCTCGTTGCCCGCCTTGTCGCCGCCTAAAGCAAGGGGTATAAGTGCAAAGGCTGCGGTAAGAGCTGTCATCAGTATGGGATTGAGCCGGTCGGCCGACCCTTTTATTATCCTTTCCTTCAGCGGCATCCCCTCTTCGCCGAGGTGAGTGTACCTCGATACCAGCAGTATTCCGTTCCTTGTCGCTATTCCTGCAAGGGTTATGAAACCTATTATTGCCGGGATGCTGATAACGCCTGAAGAAATCTTCAGGGCAATGAAGCCTCCCGTAAGTGCAAGGGGAAGGTTCAGCATAATAATCCATGCAGGTGTGCTCTTCCTGAATTCATTGTAGAGGACCAGAAAAACTGCGATAAGTGCCCCGAGGGATGCCAGCAGAAGCCTCATTGCAGCCCTTGATGCGTTTACAAACTGTCCGCCGTATTCAATCCTGTAATTTACGGGAAGGACAACATGACTCTCAATCCTGTTCCTTATTCTTTTTGCCACCGAACCAAGGTCGCCGCCCGACACGTTGACGGATATTTCAATCCTGCGCTGCACATTTTCCCTGTTGATGCTGTACGGGCCCGATGAGGATTCAATTTCCGACACATAAGACAGCGGGATTTTATTGCCGTCGCCGGTGTCGATCAGTGCTCCCCTGATGCCTTCCGCCGATCCCCTGGTTTCATCATTTATCCTCAGTACCATAGGGAAACGTTTCTCTCCTTCATAAACTTCCGATACCTCTTCTCCTCCGAACATTGTGCTGACCCATGAGGTAAACCTGCCGGCCGGGATTCCGTACATGGCAAGCATTTCACGCCGGGGTTTTATCTTAAGCTGCGGAGTCTCAACAAGCTGTTCAACATTAAGGTCGCCAATCCCTTTTATATCAGATATTTCATTCCTTATCTTCTGTGCAATCCTGTAGAGCTCGTTCAGGTCATCTCCGAAGACCTTTATTGCAATATTTGCCTTGGATCCCGAGAGCATGTTGTCGATACGGTGTGTTATGGGCTGACCGACTTCCACGTTTGCCCCCGGAAGTTCCCGGAGTCTCTCCCTTACGTCGGCAAAAAATTCCTCTCTGCTCCTTTTACCGGGTCTGAAAGGCACATCAATCTCAGAGAAGTTCTCTCCAAAAGAATGTTCTGCAAGCTCGGCTCTTCCGGTTTTGCGGGCCACTGCTTTCACTTCGGGAATTTCAAGCAATATTTTTTCAGCCATCCTGCCTATCCTGTCAGACTCCTCCAGCGAGGTTCCGGGCATAAGACCAAGGTTTACCGTAACAGCTCCTTCGTTAAAGGGAGGGAGGAAGGAACTGCCGGAGGTAAGAAGAATTGCAAGGGAAGCGAGAAACAGCAGTATGGCACCGGCAATGATTAATCCTGATTTGTCAAGGGCGGGCCGAAGTACTCTCCTGTAAGCAGAGGTGAGGGTTCTTTCAACAAGGGAACCGCGGGCCATCTTCAGAAGGCCTTTTTCGCCGGTCAGAAGAGTGTTGCAGAGCACCGGAGTTACCGTAATGGCAACTATCATCGATGCGAAAAGGGAAACAATAAAGGAAATCCCGAGAGGTTTAAGCATTCTCCCCTCGAAACCCTCCAGAAGAAAAAGAGGAAGGAAGGTTATAATGATTATTGCTGTTGCATTGACAATTGATGATCTCATTTCCACAGATGCCCTTAACACCACCTTTGATAAGGCTTCTCTCTCACCGGGAGGGAGTGAAGCGTTAAGCCTCAGCTGTTTCCACGAATTCTCAACGTCAATTATTGCATCATCAACCAGCGATCCGATGGCAATGGCCATTCCGCCGAGACTCATTGTGTTGATGGTATAACCCAGCAGCCTGAGTGTGAGTACCGATACCAGCAGGGAGAGTGGTATTGCAAGCACTGATATGAAGGTTGTCCGGAAGTTGAAGAGAAATACAAAAAGTACAAGAATTACAAAAATGCCTCCTTCAATGAGAGCCTGAAGAACGTTATTGACGGCGGTTTCTATGAAGCTTGCCTGGTTATAAGCCCCGGTGTTAAAGTTTATCCTGTTGCCTGTGCTCTTCTGAATGCCGGAGATAACCGTTTCTATTTCACGCGAAAGTTTCACGGAGTTTGCGTGCGGCTGCCTGGTAATTGTTAAAAGCACGGCGTTTTTTCCGTTGTATGATCCGTTTCCGATGGCGGGAGCTTTCCCTATAACTACTTCAGCAACATGGCCAATCGTAAGAGGCTGACCGTTAACGGTTTTTATCACGCAATTTTTTATTTCCGAAGGGTCGTTGGTCCTTCCAACCGCCCTGATAATATATTTATTTCCGTACTGGTTCATGAACCCGCCCGACCTGTTTTCATTTGAACCGCTGCATGCGGTCAGAAGTTCATCCATCGACACTCCGTAGTGGTTCATTCTGAGCGGGTCGGCCAGTACCTGGTACTCTTTAACATCTCCTCCGATAATATGCACCTGTGCAACACCCGGCACAGCCAGTAGACGCGGGGCAATATTCCAGTCGGCTTCCGTTCTGAGGTCCATAAGGCTCAGAGAGTCTGATGTGGCTGCAATTATCATCATCTCCCCAAGCAGTGAAGCCTGTGGTGCAAGTACCGGTTTGCCTGTCTCCTGCGGCAGCTGTTCCGATACCTGGTAAAGCCTTTCCGTCACTGTCTGCCTTGCCCTGTATGCGTCCGTACCCCATTCAAACTCAGCCCATACTATTGAGAAGCCCATTGATGAATTCGACCTCACCCTCCTGATATTTGCAGAACCGTTAATGGCGGTTTCTATAGGGAAAGTTACCAGCCTCTCCACCTCTTCCGGTGCCATTCCCTTTGCTTCGGTCATGATTACAACCGTTGGTGCCGTCAGTTCGGGAAAGATATCTATATCCATCCTGAGGGTTGTCCATAAACCGGTAAGCAGTACCAGCAAAGCCCCTGCGAGAACAGTTATCCTGTTCCGCAATGAAGATTCAATTATTCTGTTCAGCATTTTGCCTGTTTTAGTGGTTATGAACATGTGCCGGCACCGAGCCCTGCATCTGCTTCAGCTTAACCTGGTATGCTCCGCCGGAGACAAAAATATCACCCTCTGCAAGGCCTTCTGTAACAAGTGTCCTTTCGCCGTTGCCGGGTCCTTTCCTGATATATCTCTTCAGGAAATCGCCATCCTCATCCCTGATGAACACGTAATATCGTCCAAACTCCTCCATTATGGCACTGTCGGGCACGGATATTACGCCATCCGTTTCTTCTCCCAGGAGATAAACCTCTGCATATGATCCTTCGGGCACCTCCGGTATATAATTTATTGCGAAGAGCAGCGGTATCTGCAATGTACTTTCACCCGTGCTTTTTCCGTAAGATATCACCCTGCCGTTAAGTTCACCGGTTTTGTAAAGCATTTCTGAACCCGGCACCCTGAACCATGCCCCACGGACGGAGGAGATGATGTTCAGTTTGTCGGGCGGGACCAGTGCTTTGAGCACCATGGAACCGGGGGTTAGTATAGATGCAACCGTTTCTCCGGTGCCAACTTTCTGACCGTCCCTGATAAATATTTCCCTTATAAATCCATCCGCCGGCGCAACCGACAACACTTCATTGTCTGATAAGGTGCGGCTGATGTTTTCATATTCCAGCTGTAATTTTTCATATTCATTTCTGGCTGCGAGATAATTTTCGCGGGTAATTATCCGGTCGGGCAGCAGTTTCTGAGCCCTCTCATAGTTTTCCTTAGCCCTTGCAAGATCGGATCTTAGCTGTTCCACTCTGAGACCGGGATTGTCTTCGGTAAGGCTCCCTCCTGAAATAACGAAAAGGATCTGCCCCTTTTTAACATTTGTTCCCGGGTAAACGGCAGGCTTGTTGAACCTGATTATCCCCGCCGACTTGGCGGTTATGAGTATAATGTTTTCGTTGCCGGCCATTAATATTCCTCCGGTTTTGAATATTGAATGGAAGCGACCCCGTTTTACAGTGTCTGTTACGATGCCATTTTCGCCGCCCTCATCATGGATGGCATCTTCGTTGCGGCCTGAAGCGGAACTTTCGTGCAGGTGGCCGTCACCTGTTGTATGGTTGCAGGAATAAGGGATAAATAAGTTAACAATCAGCAATAATATAATGTGTATGTTTTTCATTTTCCGTTAGATTAAAATGAAATAATCGGGCAGATAGCCCTCTGCCTTAGGAATTAACAAAAAGATATGAAAGTCAGGAGAGAGGCGGGGCTCTCAGGTGAAGAGACCCTTTTCCGGGCGGGTCTGAATGATTCCCTGTACCGGGTATGTAAAGTGATTCCGAATATTCAGGGATTGTTACGGTATTGTCTGATGATGGTACCGCGGCAACAAAATCTGCTGCGGCATGTGAAGAGGTAAACAGCGCCGTGTAGTGGCATACCGTACCGTGATCCTGGTGTTCACCTTCGCCCGACACCTCGGTTTCATGACCGTGATGATGGTGAACAGCTGTAATTTTATGGAAGAGGCTGTGACAGTAATGGGGTTGCTCTTCGATGTGGGTGTGGGGAATTATGTTATGAAGGAAAATCAATCCCCATGCCAGGAACAGAGTGTAAGCCTTTATCTTTAAGAGCCGGGTCACCTTTTTATTAAAAAATCAAACAAAGGTAATTAATTTCTCAGAAAGTCCTGCAGGTCTTCAGTCTTGCAGGTCTCCGGTCGGTTGCAGTTCATTTATTGTGCCGCTGTGAGCTCTCCGTCCGTCACCCGGTGGTCTGCACCCTGCGCTCTCCGCCCTGCGCTCTGAGCTTTTTACCACGTCGGCGGGTACCATGGCCTTACGTCGGTGACAGTCATGCCGGCCTGCCGGGCGGCCTGAATGCCCAGTTCACCGTCTTCAAATACCTCAATATAACGTGGTTCAATCTTCATCAGTTCGGCACATTTCAGGAAAGTTTCGGGATGAGGCTTGTAATTCTCCACATCGTTTGCCGTTACAACTATTTCAAAATACTTGTCAAGCCCTGTCATTTCCAGAGTCCGTTCTACAGCCTCCCTGTGCCCGCCGGTGCCGACAGCCATAGGCAGAATGCCATGGTATCTTTTTACAATATCCGCAACGGGTTCAATTATCCTGATGTTATGCTGTACCCTGAAGAATTCTTCCATTTTGTAATTCATAATTTCCTCGGGCCGGACATTTCCGTTCAGATTGTTGGTTTTAATGATTTCCCTGGCAATTATCCATCCCGGGCTGCCTGTATGAAGCCTTAGGAAATCCTTGTCGATATGGGCGCCGAATTTACGGCATGCCTTTTCCCAGCAAGCATAATGGTAAGGCATCGAATCAACCAGTGTTCCGTCAAGATCAAAAATAAGGCCTCTGATACCGGGCTTTGTCTTATAAACCATTGAAAAATATTTGAGGCGCAAAGGTAATCAAATCACCGGAAAAATAAAGCTAAACGGGACCGGTGTAAAAACATCACGGTGATTTACATTTATTCCCTGAAGAATACCTCAAGTTCGGCACTTCCTTTGCCGGTGTCAATCTCCTTTATTGTAACCCTGACTATGCTCCTCCCTGTTATATCGGAAAGGTCGCGAAGCAGCTCCGTCTTCATGGCCGGTTTCAGGAGTTCTGTTTTCCTGTAGTTTATCGTGAAGGAAGAGAGTGATTTTTTTTGAAGAAATATTTCCAGACCAAAGGTGGTTGCAAGAATCAGTGAATTTACAATTATTGCCCCTACAAGAGGAGGCGGGATGTTGGCCTGCGAGTTTATGACAGAAATACCTATAACGGTAAAAACATAAGTCATGTCTTTTACTGAATAGTTTACAGTTCTGAAACGCAGAATTGCAAAAACGGCAAACAATCCCAGAGCCAGTCCAAGCTGTATATTGACGGTGTTCAGCAACGAGGTTATCAGGAAGATCACAACTCCTATAAGCATATATGAAAACAAATATTCCTCTTTTTTTGAATACCTGTAATAAATCAGAAAGATCAGAATAAAGAGCACTGCCAGATTAAATGTAAACCTTACAAGTATGCTGAGCAGTGAGACTTCCGTGGCAAGGTTATTAAAAAACATATTATCGTCTTTTTACAAAAAAATATTCGCAATCGCCTGACATCTTAAAGATAATGGTATTTCTTTTATCTATACCGGAATAAAAAGACTCCAGAAACATTTTCATATCTTTTTTTGACCTCTCCCGGAGGTAAGGGAAATTATCAATGACGCTGTAAAACTCATCTTTCTTCTGAATAAATTCCTCCAGAGCCTTCCTGTACTCAGCCTCAGTACGGCACATTCCCATGTAGACTCTCTCTCTTACCGATTTAATGGGCATGTCGGCTGCAGGTACTGCGTAATCGGTATTTACGATTCCGGCAAAATCGAAATCATAACCAACTATCATGCCCTTATCGGACGATTCTTTTCCCGGCCTGTAGAATATCAGAACATTATGTCTTGAAGCCACCGACCAGTCGGGGTTGCCGATCATGTAGCTGAAGATTGCGTAGCGGTCCATATACCCGGGAATAATATTATTCTGCGTCAACTTTCCGCTCTCAACCTCTCTGGTTCCTGTTCTTTTCTCAAAAACCTTAACCGGCTCAATTACGAATCCGTACTGAGTCATCGGTTTGCCGGGCCGGGAGGTATTAACGAAATTAATTCTCAGAAGTCTTACCTTCAGACTGAAATCGGTAAGAACATTGTATAATTTGTAAACAAGGTATTCTCTCAGGACATAATCCTCATTTCCGGGATTGCAGTATGGAACCAGCTTTATTTTATCAATACCCGCAAATTCGCCGTCGATGGTATCTTTTAATTTAAAGTTCAGGTGAATTGGCGGAAAGTCGCAGTATGATCTCCGGTAATTACCTCTTGCCCTGACTTTTATATTCTGCCTTATGGTGTCATTGCGGTCGGAAAGATACGAGATGACTGCATCGAGGTATTCAGTGTCGGATCTTTTCCTCCTTAGCGTTGTTATGTCAAAACTGAGTGTTATTTCAAGAACCTCGTCAGTATTGAAGAGTCTGGTAGTAAGTGTCTTGTCAATGTCAATACTTCCCTGGCCTGCAGAAAGGACCTGCTGGGATGCAGTTTCCGGGACTATGGCCGCAAACAGCACTAAAACAGAAAGTATGAGTTTTCTCATACCCTAATAAACAGGGAAGAGGTGTTTATGTTCGGAAAAGTCTGGCCTGAATTGCCGTTCTTCCGGGTTATTTACCGGAAAGAAGTTCTTTCACCTGCCTGTAAACATTTTCAGCCGTGAATCCGAACTTCTCATCCAGAACCTTGTAAGGTGCCGAATATCCGAACGAATCAAATCCCCATATTTTTCCATTCCGGCCGACCAGTCCGAGAAGCGTAACCGATAGTCCTGCAGTGAGTCCGAAAACGGGTATTTCTCCGGGAAGGACGCTTTTCCTGTATTCTTCAGGCTGTTTTCTGAAGAGACCTTCCGAGGGAACGGAGACAATTCTGATTTTGATTCCTTCTTTTTCAAGCAATGCGGCTCCCTCTGCAAGCGTTGACACTTCAGAACCGCTTGCCAGGAGGATAACATCCGGTTTGCCCTGGCAGTCTGTAACTATGTATGCACCCCTGTCCGATTTAAGGGCGTCAGAATACCTGTTGCCGGTCGGGGAGGGCAGGTCTTTAATATTTTGTCTGGAAAGCAGCAGTGCTGTGGGTGTTTTCCTGTTTTCAAGCGCCATCTTCCACGCCACGGTGGTCTCATTTGCATCGGCAGGCCTCAGAACCAGCATACTGTTTTCTCCGTGATGGTTTTTAAGGTGTTCCATAAGCCTTATCTGTGCTTCGTGTTCAACAGGCTGGTGAGTCGGACCGTCTTCGCCGACCCTGAAAGCGTCGTGTGTCCAGATGAATATAACGGGCAGGCTCATAAGACATGAAAGCCTTACGGCGGGTTTCATATAGTCGGAAAAGACAAAGAATGTTCCGCATGCGGGGATTACGCCTCCGTGGAGCGCCATTCCGTTCATAACGGCTGCCATTGTAAGTTCCGATACGCCGGCCTGGAGAAATGAGCCTGTGAAATCGCCTTTGGTGAAAGCCTTGGTCTTTTTCAGGAAGCCGTCGGTCTTGTCAGAGTTGGATAGATCGGCCGAAGCTACAATCATGTTTTCCACATTAACGGCGAGATATTCCAGTACGGCGGCTGAAGCGGCTCTTGTGGCAGCTCCTTCCTTCTGCCTGATACCTGCAAAATCGAGTGATGGAATTTTGCCGGCATAGAAATCCTTAATCTTTGAAGCGGGACCCGGATTGGCTTTTTCCCACTCCCTGTACTTCAGATTCCAGTTCCTGGCAGCTTCTTTCTTGCCGGCCAGCACTTTTGCGTAGTAATCCTTCACGTCAGGAAATATTGCAAAAGGATCATCAGGGTTACCTCCGAGATTTACCAGCGATCTGGCAAATGAACCGCCGGCCTCGCCGACGGGCATCCCGTGGGTGGAGGTCTTTCTCTCGAAGCTGTTTCCCTGCTCATCGAGAAGGCCTTTACCCATGATTGTTTTACCTATAATTAATGTGGGTCTTTCTTTTTCGGAGAGAGCATTGTCGAGAGCCTTTCTTATCTGATTGTGGTCGTTGCCGTTAATTTCGATGACGTTCCACCCCCATGCCCTGTATTTCATTGCCGTATCCTCTTTTGTAACAGCTTTTGTTTCGGTAGAGAGCTGGATGTCGTTCGAATCGTAAAACATCACAAGGTTGTGTAGCCCAAGGAAACCGGCCAGCCTTCCTGCACCCTGCGAGATCTCTTCCTGTATGCCTCCGTCGGAGATAAATGCATAAATTTTATGGGCAAACAGTTCGCCGAACCGTGTGGCAAGGAAACGTTCGGCTATTGCTGCTCCCACTGCCATTGTATGGCCCTGTCCGAGAGGGCCCGATGTGTTTTCCACCATCCTCTTCCTGTCAAGTTCGGGATGACCGGGAGTGGGACTTCCCCACTGGCGGAAATTTTTTATATCGTCAACGGTAAAAAATCCGGTAAGTGTGAGTATTGAATAGAGCATCGGCGACATGTGTCCCGGATCGAGAAAGAACCTGTCGCGGTTCATCCAATCCGGATTCTCCGGATCAAAATTCAGGTATTCGGAAAAAAGAATGTGAATAAAATCTGCTCCGCCCATTGCACCGCCCGGATGGCCCGACTTTGCTTTCTCGACCATCGACATGGCAAGTATCCTGATATTATCGGCGCACCTGTTGCTTATGTTCTTGTCCATTTTGTTGTTTTTACGTTCCGGCAAAATTAAAATTATTTGCAGACAGAAAAAATCAAAAAATAACTCCCGCGCTGAATCATCAGCCGGGAGCATTAAAAAAGTTCCGGGTTTGAACAGAATCAGAGGTATTTTCTATCCTCTTCGGGCATATCGAAATATTTTGAATACCTGTCTGCGTCAGGACCAACTTTACCTTCGAGTTCAGATCCCCTGATCTTATAGGTACATTTTTCTCCGGCAATATCGGAAAAGTAAATGTCATATTCCTTCTTGTCCTCGTCAACCATTATGATTCTTACAAGGTGATCATACTTGGCGCTGTTCAGCAGGGAGTGACAGATAGGACAGGTGTAAAGGTACTCTTCTCCTTCCCTGATCTGGAAAGACGGGTGCGTGGTAACCGTATAGTTGCCCAGCTCGGGATTAAGATAGACAAGGCCTCTCTGTGAGCTGTTCATTTTCTGTGCTGCAAGGATAATCGAAGTTTTTACGTTCAGATGTCCCCTGCAGGCTTTGCATAAATATTCAACTGCCATGGCTTACCTCCTCTTTATTAATTTGTTCAATAATTTTGTTTGCTTCTGTCGCAACAAGGTACGAAATTTTTTCTCCAAAATCAACATTCAGGGGCTGAATTCCCAGGATAAAAACTTCGGCGGTGAAAAACTCGGTGATTCTTTTGAGGGAAATATTATGAGTGTTAAAGGTAAAATCCCGTATCTCGTCTATCCTCATGAGCCTGCTGGTTCCGGGCGGGCAGTTCATGTCAACACAGTCGATAAGTATAAGAATATCAGGATTAAGCGAGTTAATTTTTCCGATATAGTTTTCAATGCTCACCTCTACCGTAAGGGCTTTAAGGTTTTCTCTCTCCCTGATACGGCTGCTTATGTAAACACCGACCCCGTCGTCCTTTTTCAATACATTCCCGATTCCGGCAAAAACAATTTTCCTGTCCTTTCCGGATAATATTTCACCGAGTTGAGGGAGCACGTTCAGAGATATTTTATAAGGACCAGCCTCAGGCAGTTGGGGCAAAGTATGTTGAACATATCTTTTCTTTTGAGATGATCAACCACTTCCACTTGAATATCCTGGCCTTCGGCAAGGCGAAGCTTTTCGTTCAGCACATTAAGGTTCAGGACTGATGAATAGGCTTTTGGCCCGAGTTTCCTGTGGATGAACTTAAGATGTTCCTTTGTGGTTATTACTGCACCGCAGTTATTGCATACAAGCAGTTCTTTCTGCTGGATGTCGACATTCCGGGAACGGTCTGTGTCGGCTATATCAAAGATTTTATCCGAAAGTTTCACTCCCTTCCGGGTAATGCAGTGTTCCTCACACTGACCGCAGAAGATACATTTTCCGTAATCTCTCCTGATGGTCCTGACCTTTTTCTCAGGATCGTCAGAAAATGTTATTGCGTGAGGCGGGCATACATTTGCACAGGTTTCGCATCCCACGCAGTTCAGATCATCCACCACCGGCCGTCCCCTGAATCCTTCAAACGGGGTGTGCCCGGCGTACGGAAATTTTGTCGTGTATGCCGGTGTAAAAAGTGATATTACCGCCTCCCTGAGTTCCCTTAACTTTGGATATTTCATATTACATCACTTTTATATTCGTCTTTTACACTTTTTTCGGTCATTTTCACCCCGAAATGATATGTACCCCTGACAAGAGCATGAGCAGCCACCGTAGCGCTGAAGAACAGGAGCGGAATGGCGATAAGTCCCTTTATTCCTGCATCGGTTAAGCCGAAGTGAATAAAGACTCCCAGCAGAATGCTGCAGCAACCCAGGGTGACACATTTTGTTGCGGCCTGAAGCCTGTTGTAAACATCAGGAAGCCTCAGAAGGCCGATACAGCCGAAGATATTGAAAAGGACTCCCACGCTTATTAATACGATTGCAGCCATATTACTCGTTTAATTTTTTACCACTCAGGTATTTGGCAAGGGTCAGTGTGCCGATAAAGCTTAGTATTACCCATGCTATTCCTATGTCGATAATAAACTTTTTGCCTGTCTGGATGGCAATGATAGCACAGACACCCACCACAAGGATGCCGAAAATATCGATGGCAACCATCCTGTCCGGAATGGTTGGCCCCCGGATAATCCTGTAAAGACACACACCGCTCAGCGCGATCTGTGTATAAAGCAGTATTTCAAGCCACATGTTCATTCCGCAAATTTTTTAATGTACTTTTCAAAAGGACCGATTATTATCCTTGCAGTTTCCTCCGGATCTTCAGATCTGATGTATATCCAGTGGATATACAGGTATTCATTTTTTACATCCACGGTAAGTGTGCCGGGAGTCATGGTGATCGAGTTGGCGAGAAGAGTTTTGGCAAAGTCGCTCTTCAGACTGGTCTTAATTTTTACAATGCCGGGTTTAATCGGCATGCGCGGATGAAGAACCCTGTAAGCCACGTCGAGGTTGGCCTTTATGCATGAGAATATGAAGGTGACCAGGTAAACCAGAAACCAGAACCATCTTACCGGGTTCAGCATCTGAAGTGTGCCGGTCATCGAATATCCGGCAAAGATGGCTGCACACAGCAGCGATGCTGCAGCCCCAACTATAATATTGGGTACTGTAAACCTGAAGGTTATCAGCAGCCAGAACACAAGTCCGAGGATAAAAACTGAAACGTATCTCATATCAAAATCCTAGTATTGGTGCGGTGTATTGTTGTGCGTCGGTCAAAATTCTTATTGCCGGCGTGAAAATAATATCCCTGAAGTGCGGCAGTGCAGCCAGGCTCAGCAGGAGGCAGAAGAGAGCCAGTGTGACCATGCTGAGCACCATGGGAAAAGGAACTTCCCTCAGATTCTCTTTGCCTGCTTCCCTTTTGCCGTTGTAAAAGGCATAACGCTGGAATTTCAGGAAAGACGCAAGTGTGACAATGCTCACAATCACGGCGATGGCGGCAAGCAGATAGAATCTTGCCATAACGGCGGCTATGATTATAATCAGCTTGCTGAAGAAACCGTTGAAAGGAGGAAGCCCTGATATGGCCATTGAAGCTGCAAAAGAGGTCGAAGAGGTTGCCGGCATACAGGCGGCAAGTCCTCCCATCTCCCTGAGATTCCTGGTGCCTGTACGGTATTCTATGGCCCCGGCATTCAGAAAGAGAAGGCTTTTGAATGCGGCATGGTTTATCAGGTGGAAAAGCGCTCCCGCAAGTGCCAGTGCTGCAACTTCAGGCTTTGTGCCCCTTGAAACAAGTATCATACCTATCCCGGCCGACATCACAACATAACCCATCTGGCTGATGCTGTGATATGCCAGGAGCCTTTTTATGTCCCACTGCCCTATGGCAAGAAATACGCCAACTGCCATCGAGAGGGTTCCCAGCACGGTAATCAGCACCGCAATCTCTTCACTGAGTACGAACATGTTAAAGAACAGCCTGAATATCACATAAATACCTACGGCCTTTATCAGCACTCCCGAAAGCATTGCAGAGATGGGCGAGGGGGCTGAGGAGTGTGCATCGGGAAGCCAGGCGTGGAAGGGTATGATGGCTGCCTTAAGACCAAACCCGCTCAGAAGGAGAAGCTGGGCAAGAAGATAAAAAGGCTTCTCCGAACCTGCCCACAATACTTCCCTTGCATCCGCTATATTAAGTGTCTTTGCTTTCCAGTAAATGAAACCCGTTCCCAGCAGAATAACCAGCGATGCCAGTCCGCCCAGCACCTGGTACTTAAAAGTTGCCTCAAGCTGTTCCCTTTCGACGCCGAAGGCGACGAGCGCGTAGGATGAAATAGCTGAAATCTCAAGAAACACGAAAATATTGAACAGATCGCCGCTCAGCACCACGCCGTTCATTCCGGCAATCATGAGACAGAAAAGTGAATAGAAGTAATTTTCGGAAGTGTACTGACTGATATATGTGAAAGAATAAATTACTGCCAGCAATCCGACGATATTAATGACACATAGAAGGAGAGCCGACAGGTTGTCGAGTACCATGTAGATGCCGATCGGGATGCCGCCGACAGGTTCCCATCCTCCTACCTTATATATATCGGTTCCGCCCGAAATTGTTGCAACCGATATCAGGCTCATCATGGCCAGAAGGAGCAGCACAGTTATGCCAAGGTACTTATTTAACCGGGGGAGAAACTTTCCCAGTATCATTGTCAGGAATGCTCCTGCAAGCGGAATGGCTATGAACAGCGGTATTAACGGATTCATTTTATTTTATCCTCTTAGGTTTTTAATCTCTCGTATATCCATCGTCTTGTACTTCCTGTAAACACGGATTATCACCGCCATCAGCATTGCGGTGGTGGCAAGTCCGATAACGATGGCGGTAAGTACCATTGCCTGGGGAAGCGGATCCACGTAAACCGCCCCGGTATCAGCCGGGTCAACAATGGGCACAGTGCCTCCTTCAACATACCCGATAAGGGCAAGAAAAAGAAAAAGGCTGAATTCCATGATGGAAAGTGAAATGACTATCTTCACCAGGTTTCTCCTGGTAATAACGCCATAAAGACCTGTCAGGAACAAAACGAAGCAAAGCAGGTAGACAATCATTTTGTAAGCTCCTCTTTAAAAATTAACAATGCAAGAAATATGGTAAGTATCGAAGCAGCCACCTCCATACCAATAAATATGTTGTACAGCGGTATGACTCCGGCGCTTACAAGCTCGCCGACTGTACCCCGGGGAAGCCAGTTCGAAAAGAATATCTTCACCCCGAACGCCATCCCGCCGAGAGCTATCAGCAGTGCTATCAGTATTGCAAGGTTCTCAGTTATGGTGGTGCCGGTCTCCTCCCTCGTCAGGTGCATGTAATCGCTTCCGTATGCGAGGATCAGCAGTATAAAGGAACCCGCAACAACAACACCTCCTGCAAAGCCGCCGCCGGGAGTGAGATGCCCGTGTATAATTATGTAAATGCCGTAAAGGAAAATCAATCCTGCCAGAAGCCGGGTTGTTTCCTTTACTATAAGTGTCATGCCTTTCATAGTGTGCTGTATTTTGAATATCGGATAACGAATGGCAAATTCTGTTTCATTTTTTTCCTTTAATCCTCAATATGGCCAGGGTACCGAGTACCGCTGTCACCAGCACCGTTGCCTCGCCCAGGGTATCATACCCCCTGAAGTCGAAGATCACTCCCGTAACAAGATTTGCGCTGCCGGTTTTTGCAGCCGCTCCTTCAATATAATGCTGAGCCATTCTCAGTGTTCCCCTGCCAAAATGATCGAGCGAACCCGATGCCACCTTCAGGAAGAAAAACAGAACCACAACAATGATAATTGCAGCAGCGATATTCACCCACCCCTGAGGATCGGGTCTGGTGAAGGGTTCCTGCCTGGTGCTGTCAAGAACAACAGCCACCATTATTACCAGCGTGATTGTTTCGACAACAATCTGTACAATGGCAAGGTCGGGAGCTTTCAGAAGAAGAAAGCAAATTACCAGACCATACCCGACAATGCTGCATGAAATAACAGCAGAAAGCAGGTCCTTCGCATGGATGGCAAACAGAGCCCCGAGTATCATCAAAACAAGTATAACCGAAAGAGCCAGTTCCATATTTTGTCAGATTACAACATAATAATTAGCATGATAATTAGCCCGGCAAAAACCCATAAAACATAGGAGGAGAGTATGCCGTTATGGGTGTCGCTCAGGAGGTGGCTGAACCAGAGCACTGCATTTCTTGACAGATCGTAGATATCGAACCATTTCTCTTCGGCCTTTTTATACAGCACTCTGAAAAAACGGAATTCCGAAAAGGTTTTATAAAATTCCGGAGCAGGATAGGCAGCCTTGTCGTAGAATTTTTCCCCGCCTATAAAACTGTCGGATGTTCTGAATCTCTTTATGCCGGTTGCCAGATACACAAGAACTCCGGCAATAATGGAGATTAGTATCATCAGGGAGGCAGTGCCTGCGCTCCATAAACCCGAAAATTCAAAAGTACCCGTCACCGGCATGAAAATACGCGGCACTATCACTCCCGTTGCCAGGATGCCGAATCCGACACAGAAGAGTGCTATAACCGACAGCGGCAGCCACATGAGAACCGGTACTTCCCTGATCCCCTCAAATTCATCCTTCCTTCTGCCCATGAAGATGCCTCCGAGGAACTTTATGAAACTTGCAAGGGTAAGTGCAGAACCCAGAACCGCCAGGGCAAGCCATATAAACCAGAGTTTGTTTGCCGGCCCCGCACCTGCGCCGAAATCGATGATTGCCTGGTAAATCATCCATTTTGAGGCGAAGCCGTTGAGAGGCGGAATACCGGAGATGGACATGGCGAAGATCAGTGCTGCAGCGAAGGTGACAGGCATCGCTTTCGACAGTCCGCCAAGATCCTCAATTTCAGTTTTTCCCGTGTTCTGCTCAATTGCGCCTGCAGAAAGGAACAATCCGCTCTTGTAGAGGGCATGGTTTACCATATGAAACAGACCCGCCGCAATTCCTATGAAAGACCCGAGACTCAGGCCAAGTATCATGTAGCCTACCTGAGACACTGCATGGTAGCCGAGAAGTCTCTTGTAATTGTGCTGTACAAGCGCCATCATTACGGCTGTAATTATGGTTGCGGTTCCGGTTACAAGGAGCAGAAGAGTCATCAATTCTCCCGGGAAGAAGAGTCCTGTAAGGATTCTTGCCAGGAAATAAATGCCTAGCAGCTTGTCGAGTGACGCGGGCAGAAATGCCGATGACGAAGCCGGCGCATCCTTTGCATAGTCGGGCACCCAGCTGTGAAAAGGAAAAGCACCGGCCTTGGTGAAACTGCCGATGAGCAGGGCAATAAAGGCAGTGCATGCAATGGCATTCCCTGTCGAAACCTGTATTTCACTCATGTTAAGTGTCCCGGTCAGCTTCCATAAAATGGCAATCCCCACTATCATAATACTGTCGGAAGCACCAATCAGTATAAGTGTCTTTTTCGCAGTGGCCGAACCGGCCTCGCTCTCTCCCTGCACAAGTTTGTAAAGCGTAATGCCAAGTGCGCCCCAGAAGGCTATGAATACCAGCAGGTTGTCGGCAAGAACGGCACCGTAGGAACATCCCAGGGTAATAAGAAACCACGGAAAGTAATGTCTTACGCTGCCCGTACCCCTGAAAGCCAGAGAATAAACCGCAATAAGAAATCCGAACAGGCTTATGAAAAGTACTATCAGCCTTGCAAGGGCATCGGACTGAAAGGTGAAAAATGATTCAATTGAAGGGTTAAGTGTTGATGGAAGCAGAAACCCGGGGAGCAGATTGCCCGGTCCGAATTTCGACGATTTATATGAATAGACAATTATTGCCAGTATCAGGGTAACGGCAGTCACAAGCACTGTAAAGATGCCTTTTACCGGTTTCAGCCTGTCGGGAACAATAAACAGAAGGATACCGGCGACGACAGGTAGAAATATTAATAAGAAATATTCGTTCATACCTTCATTTTAAGATTTTTCATAATAAGCCTGGTCTGTCCGGCTGAAGCACGGATAATATCGGCCCCGTTCATAATCTTTTCGCCTGTATGCATGTCGTACGCCACGGCAAGCCTTTCGGTGCAGCAATAGCATGGATCGACAGCGGCAAGGGAAATGGTGGCATCGGATATGCTCTGCCCGATGCAGGACTTTTTAAAAGTGGCTATGTTAACATAGCTCGGAGCCCTTATCTTGTGGCGTGCGGGAGAGTTCGACCCGTCGGAGAAGACACAGTGAAACACCTCACCCCTGGGCGCTTCGGCCCTCCCGGTACCTATTCCCTCGGGTATGTTCTTTACCTTTATATTTATATCTCCTTCTTTCTCCTTCTCCAGGCCGTCGAGGCACTGTTCAATTATTGAGATTGATTCGTACATCTCCAGAAGGCGGACCTCTGCTTTTGCAAAGACGTCGCCGGCCGTTGCGGTTATAACTTTCCAGTTTACCAGCGGGTATGCGGCATAGGGATCATCTTTCCTTACGTCTATTGCCACGCCTGAGGCTCTTGCTGTAGGACCAACAGCTCCATAGTCAATAATATCCTCCTTCGTAAGTATTCCGACTCCCTTTGTCCTGGCATGTATTACCGGATCATCCATGACGGCGCCGGTAAGCAGATCGGTCTTTTTCTTCACTTCATCAAGAACCTTTCTTATTTCCCTGATCTTATGTCCTTCAATATCTCTCCTTACCCCGCCCACCTTAAACATTGCGTAGCTGTTACGGTTGCCGGTAATCATCTCAAATAGGTCAAGCACGGGTTCGCGGTATTTCCATGCCCACATGAAGACAGTGTTGTAACCGAGAAAATGGCCTGCCAGGCCTACCCAGAGCAGGTGGCTGTGTATTCTCTCGAGCTCCCCGATGATGCTTCTTATGTACCTGGCCCTGTTGGTGATTTCAATATTGCATATCTCCTCCACGGCATTTGCAAAAGCGAAGGGATGGGAGGTTGAGCATATACCGCAGATTCTTTCCACCAGAAAAAACACCTGGTCGTAGGTTTTCGATTCAGCGAGCTTTTCGATACCCCTGTGGTTGTACCCTGTTTCCCATTTTATGTCCTTAACTATCTCGCCCTCACAGTATAGTTTGAAGAGCTCCGGCTCCTCCTGCAGGGGGTGGTAAGGACCTATGGGTATGAGAAATTTATTACTCATATATTATTTATTTGAACTCTTTCCTGTAAGGATATACGCCCTCGGCCCAGTTGCCTTCGGAGATCAGCTTCTCCTGGTTCGGGTGGTTAATGAAATCAATGCCGAAAAGCTCATGCATTTCCCTTTCGATCCAGTTTGATGCATTGAACATGTTTGAAAGCGATTCGATGGACGGCTTATTATGGTCAAGAATCACATGGATGTTGAGAACCAGTCCGCAGTCATCTTTGCTGAAGTGATAATGAATCTCGAACCCCCTTTTTGTATGGAGGGCAGAAGCTATAATAAACCTGCATCCGGCTTCCCTGTACAGATATTCAGAGACATTCAGGATCGCGGAAGGATTGATTGTCACCACGTACCGTTTCCCGTTTCTCTTCACCGTTTCGGTAACCAGCGGACCAAACTTCTCTTTCAAACCGTTTAAAATTGCATCCGTATTCATCATTAAACCTTATTTTTTAAAATCCACCTTTCACCCCCTCGCCCTCTCGCCCTCTCGCTCCCTCGCTCCCTCGCTCCCTCGCCTCTTCGCCTCATCGCCTCATCGCCTCATCTCCCCATCGCTCTCTCGCTCCCTCGCTCCCTCGTTCCCTCGCCCCTTCGTTCCTACACGCTTTTCACCAGTTTCACAATTCCCGCAATGATAGCCTCCGGCTTGGGCGGACAGCCGGGTATATATGCATTTACCGGGATGATTTTATCGACCGGACCGGCAAAAGTGTTTCCTTCCGCGAATATTCCGCCCGTGCATCCGCAGGCACCGATGGCGACAACCAGTATGGGTTTTGGGGCCTGTTCATAAATTTCGAGAAGCCTGTCCCTGTCGCGCATGTTTATTGACCCGTTTACCAGCAGAACATCGGCATGCCTGATGCTGCCCACGAGGAGTATTCCGAACCGCTCAAGGTCATAGCGTGGGGTAAGGCAATCGAGTATCTCTATATCGCAGTTGTTACATGATGCTCCACCGAAGTGGAACACCCAAAGCGATTTTTTGAAGCAGAAATTTTTGAAACTCACTTTATATGAATTTAATATCCCAGGTAAGCAAGAACTATTGCAATTACGGCCAGCAGGTTCATCCATATCATGAAGAAGCTGACGGCCTGTTTTATTTTCAGCCGGGGGTTTGTGTTCCTTATCAGTGTAAGCAAAAGAACCACACCGGCAATCTTCAGCACAGCCCAGAGAATATTTATTCCTTTCAGAGTAAACCCGTTAAGGAGAAGGGCGGCAAGAAATGATGGCAGTATGAAAAGCATTATATATTTGGCAAGCTTTATCATCGCATAGGGCGGACCGGAATATTCGATAAATGTTCCTTCGGTGATTTCCGTCTCGGCCTCCGCCATATCAAAAGGCACCAGTCCGAGCTTTGCCTGTATGCAGAAGATTCCGACAATAAAGAGCAGTATGCCCGAAACGCTTCCTATGAATGGGGTTGTGTTCTGCTGTATGCTAATGACTGAATATAAATTGAAATTACCGGAAGCTTTTACGATAATTCCTGCAAGGAACAGCAGGAAAGTTGATTCATAACTCATAATCAGTTTCATCTCCCTCGAACCTCCTACCGCTGCAAGAGGATTGCCCGAAGCCAGCGAACCTATAATATACGAGAATGACGGTATGGTGAGCAGATAGAAAATTACAATCAGATCGCCCTTAAAGCCTGAGGATATGTTAAACAGCGGAAGAAGGATAAATACCGAGGCCAGTGCGGCTCCGGCCACTGCAAGGACCGGGGCGAGAAGAAACATCATCGGCGATCCCTTCTTCGGCAGAATAGTTTCCTTGACGAGCAGAAGTTTGAAAAAATCATAAAAAGGCTGAAGCAGGGGAGGACCTTTGCGGAACTGAACCCTGGCTGTAATTTTCCTGTCGAACCAGGAAAGAAAAGCCCCTGTCACTGCCGAAAACAGCAGCCCGGGAAACACTATCAGATAGAACAGGTAAACTGCCATTGTTTATTTCTCGTTTATGTATTTTATGTCCTTTATCAGAATCCTGTCGTTAAGTCTGAAGATATTTTCTTCGGGAGATTCTTTCCTGTCGGTTATTTCGGCTGTACCGGGCGGGCATGCGGCCACAAACTTTGCCATCTCTTCCATGTCGGTAAGATCGTAATACAGGTCCTTGTTCCTGTGATGTTTGAAGAAATCTGTCATCATCGTGCCGAACGGGCAGATTGTGACGCACGATTTACACGAAACACAAAGGTTAAGATGCCTGTTTATTATCCCTTCTTCGTCCTTTTCGAGAGCTTCGGCGGGGCAGGAGGCGATGCACGGGGCATCCTCGCACCTCCGGCATGCATATCTGAATACCGCGAGTTCACGTATTGTTCTCAGCCCCTCCCTGTTGGGCGCCGGGTAGAAGACTGCTTCAGGTACCTGCAGGTCGTGCTTTTCAGCCAGTGCAGCCCTTAGTTTTGTCATGTCAAGGAGTATCCTCTGAGCCATATCAGTTCCAGATATTGGGTTGATCCTTAATTTCATCGTAGGTAAATACAGGTCCGTCCTTGCAGACAAAATACTTTCCCATCATGCAGTGTCCGCATTTTCCGAGTCCGCACGACATGTTTTTCTCCATTGAGAGGTAAATGTCATGTTCGGGGTATCCCATCTGAAGAAGCTTCAGGGTTCCGAATTTCATCATAACCGGAGGGCCGCATACGACTGCAACTGAATTACTGATATCCACTTTCACGTCGTCGAGCAGCACTGTTACAACTCCCACCCTCTCGGTCCAGTTGCTGTCGCCTTTGTCGACGCTGCGGTACACTTCGAATTTGGGAATCTTTCTCAGCTCGCTTATGTAGGGCTTGTAGATGCAATCCTCGGGAGTCTTCGACCCGTAGCACAGAGTCACTTTCCGGAGCTTGTCGGTAATTGCCGCAAGGTTATACAATAATGACCGGATAGGTGCGAATCCGCAGCCGCCTCCAAGTATCAGAACCTCCTTGTCGAAAAACTTTTCAACCGGGTAGCCCCTGCCGTAAGGTCCCCTGATACCCATGTATGAGCCTGGCTTCATGTTGTGCATGTATTCTGTCACATACCCGGTTTTCATTATGGTCACTTCAATTTTTTCCTTAACAAGGGGCGACGAGGAGGGAGTGAAGGGTGCCTCTCCTATGCCGTCGACCGAAAGTTCGATGAACTGACCTGTTTTAAAAGAAAAATCCTCCTCGGGTATGAGCACGAATGTCTTGATTGTGGGCGACTCAACGATTACATCGGTGAGTTTTGCCCTGATGGGTCTGTAGATATTTTTTTCGGTTGGCATAATGTTCTATTTTGCCAGTTCCATGAATAATTTGTTCTTGTCAATTTTGCCTATGCAGGCCTCTATGCACCTGCCGCATCCGGTGCAGGCTGTGGAATGAAACTTTTCAGGTTTCCACACATACTTGCACATATATCTGTTTCTGAAGCGTTCATGGAGTTCCCCCAGTGGGTCCTCACCGCCGGCGGTGCGTTCAAAACCCGGATACTGGCAGGCATCCATCTGCTTAACCTTGTGAAAGCCGGGCTTGTCGATCAGGAGGAAGCACGTACAGGTGGGACAAATAGTCGTGCAGGCTCCGCATGAAACGCAGGTGGCGGAATGCTTAACCCATACGGCCTGTCCTGATTCCTTAACAAGACTGCCTGTCCGGGCGTAATCCGGCAGTAATCTGTTTGCCCTCTCAAGCATGCTCTCGGTTTCCCGGTGACGCGAATCAATAAAGGAAACCATGCTGCTGTCGGTTACAGGGGTAAAAACCCCGGTATCACTGATGAACTTACGGCCCTTTTCGGAGATTATTCTTATAAATAAAGTATCGCCTTTTACTGCAACAGCCGCATCAGCTTTCTTCTCATCCCATGGTCTTATGCCATACGATGTACAATGGCAATGTTCCATCACGTCAAAGCAGTCGGAGCTGATAATAATTGTGTTCTGCCTCCGGCTCCTGTAGAAAACATCTTCGAAATCCGAATCGAGGTATATCTCATCAAGAAGTCCGAGAGCCTCAGTGTCACAGGCAGGAGCACCGATTATTATCCTTTGTTTTTCCTGCTTACGGGGGGAAGTGACATTTTCCCGGACGGGCAGGAAAAAGATCTTAAGGGGAGAGGCAGGCTTGGGCCTGTTATAAATTACCTCAGGAACTGTTGCGGAAGAAAGATGTTCATATTCCTGGAAATGTTCGCCGGCAACCGGGCCGAAAATATCGTGAGAGACAAGAAGCCTCCCAAGCAATTCATCCCAGGCGGTTTTTTTTGTGTATAAATATTCCATTTATGTGATAATATTCACATCTAAAAATATATTATATGAAGAAATTATTAATTAAAATTTCTTATAAATTTACGTGAAAAAAGTCACAATAACATTAAAAAACTTATAATCAGTATAATAAAAAATTGGCGAAAACAAAAATATTTGTACATTTGCAGAGTTAATCTAACTTATTATTGTTTTAAAGTGAAAACAGTCACAAAAAACGTTTTAAAAAACAGCCTGAAAAGGATCTTCCTTTACCGCGCATGTCTGTACAGGCTGAAGATGATGGGAGTGGAAAAAGTCTTTTCCTATACACTTGCAGAGGAGGCCGGCGTAACCCCCGACCAGGTACGGAAAGACTTTTCGGAGTTTAACATACGGGGTAATAAGAGAGGGGGATACGTACTTTCCGACCTGCTCGAAAAAATGGAAGCCTTATTTTACAGGAACAAGGAGCACAACATAATTCTCATGGGCATGGGAAACCTGGGCCTTGCCCTCTCAAAATACAGCCGGTTCGTGCAGAGGAATATGAACGTTGTTGCTGCGTTCGACATCGATCCGTATAAACAGAAGGCAAGATATGATATTCCGGTTTATGGCATGGACAGGCTTAAGGAAATAATACACAGGTTTAAGGTTAAAGTCGCTATTATAGCTGTTCCTGAGATCTCTGCACAACAGGTCTGCGATGAACTGGTGCGTAACGGCATTAAGGGAATAATAAACTTTGCACCTGTACTGCTGAAGGTGCCTGAAGATGTGGTAATAAATAACATAAATCTCTGCGACGAACTGGAGAGCGTTATCTATTACGTTCATAACCAGATACGTAACGAAGGCCTTAAGAACATTGAGCTATTATACGGGGATATGAAATAACGGTTAAGGGGCTCGTACAGGGTGTCGGGTTCCGCCCTTTTATCCTCCGCCTCGCAAGATCGTTCGGCCTCGGCGGTTTCGTGGATAACAGGATCAACGGCGTACTGATAACCGCTGAAGGACCCGAAGAGGCAATCCTCCGCTTTAGGGATGAAATAATCAGACAGGCACCGCCTGCATCAAATATCAAGGATCTGACATTAAGCGAAATACCTGTAAGGGGATACAGGGAGTTTACAATTGCGCCAAGCACAACGGAGGGCAGCCTGATAACCGAGATAAGCCCCGATATTGCCGTATGCAGCGAATGCCTTGCCGATATGGATTCCGATCCTTCCCGTATTGATTACCCTCTCGTAAACTGCACAAACTGCGGACCCCGCTTTACCATAATTGAAAACCTGCCTTACGACAGATCCTCCACCTCCATGAGAGGATTCAGCATGTGCCCCAAATGCAGCAGGGAATACCACGACATTACCGACAGAAGATTCCATGCCCAGCCGGTGGCCTGCAACAACTGCGGACCTCTGTATTCTCTTGAATCGGGCGATGGCATTATAACAGGCATCAGAAATATCCTCAATGAACTGAGCGGGATTATTGACAGCGGAGGCTCCGTGGCTCTTAAAGGGCAGGGCGGTTATCACCTTCTGTGCAATGCACTCGACCCGGCCGCAGTCCGGCAACTCCGGATCAGGAAACGCCGCGATCAGAAACCTTTTGCGGTAATGTTCAGGGATATGGACACCATTGAGGAATACTGCCACGTCTCAGATAATGATAAAAAGGAACTTGCTTCATGGAGAAGGCCCGTGGTAATCCTCGACCAGAAGAAAACGATGCCCGGCGAAATAAACAGCCGGCTTGGCACCATCGGGGCAATACTTCCATATATGCCTGTTCATTACCTGATCTTCAGGGTAGTGCATACGCCTGCACTTGTTTTTACCAGCGGAAACATCTCGGAAGAACCGGTAATAAAAGACGATGAGGCGGCCAGGAAAATACTCATGCCTGTTACAGGTAATCTCATCTCATACAACAGGGATATAGTCAACAGGGCTGATGACTCCGTTATAAGGGAGATAGCCGGAACACACCGTTTCATACGACGCGCCCGCGGATATGTGCCGTCCCCGGTTGACCTCTCTTTCAGTGCCGAAGGCATCCTCGCCACGGGAGCGGAACTGAAAAACTGTTTCTGCATCGGAAAAGGACAACAGGCAATCATGAGCCAGCATATCGGAGACCTGAAAAACATCTCCGCTTACAACTTCTTCAGGGAAACGGCGGAGAGGTTCAGAAAACTTTTCCTTTTCGAACCTTCCCTGGTGGCTTGCGATATGCACCCCGATTACCTCTCTTCGCAGTATGCCGCATCACTAAGCGGGCAGAAAAAAATTCCCCTTGTAAAAGTGCAGCACCACCACGCTCATATTGCATCATGCATGGCCGAATATAACCTTAAGGGTAAAGTTATCGGTATCAGCTTCGACGGCACAGGGTACGGAACCGACGGAAATATCTGGGGTGGAGAATTTCTGGTAGCGGACGAAAACGAATTCGTGAGATATTCTCATTTTGACTATGTGCCCATGCCCGGTGGCGACAAGGCCGCAGGAGAGCCATGGAGAATGGCTTTCTCATACCTTTATAAATACAGGGGCGGAAATTTTTCCCCTTCAGAAACCAAAGCCTTTATCGGCATTCCTGCCCGGAACCTCGACATTGCCGGCGAAATGATTGCCAAAGGTATCAACTCACCCCTGACCTCTGCCGCCGGCCGTCTTTTCGACGCCGTTTCTGCAATGCTTGGCCTCTGCATTAACGCTTCTTTCGATTCGGAAGCCCCGATGCGCCTCGAAGCTGCAGCCGCAAAAAACATTAAAGACCATTATCCCTTCAGAATATCAGATGTGGTGGATTTCAGTCCGGCAATTGATGCAATAATCAATGATATATCTCTGAAAGAGATTTCCTATATTTCGGGAATGTTTCATAACACCGTGGCTAAAGCATCCCTGGAAATTGCGCGCAGGATAAGGGAGGAAGAGGGCATCAACAGGGTTGTGCTGTCGGGAGGCGTATTTCAGAACAGGTACCTCCTTGAGAAACTTACTGAACTGCTCTCAGCTGATGGCTTCGGTGTTTTTTCAAACAGGCTGGTACCCGCCAACGACGGAGGCATTGCACTCGGCCAGCTGTATGTGGCATCGGAAAAAAACAAGATATGTGCCTGAGTATACCTGTAAAAGTAATAAAAGTCGAAGGCGACATGGCCGATGTTTCGGCCGGAGGCGCCATCTTCAGGGCCGGACTGCAGATGCTTGACGATGTGAAGCCGGGCGATTATGTCCTTCTCCATGCCGGCTTTGCCATTCAGAAAATTGACGAAGAGGAGGCCCTGGAAACCATCCGGCTGCTTGGGGAAATACAACAGGCGGGGAGCGGCGAATTATGAAATTCATTTCGGAATACAGGGATTCAAGGTCGGCAGAGGCCGTTGCGAATGCCATCCGGCACGAAGCCAGACGCAACTACACATTCATGGAAGTGTGCGGAGGTCATACCGCTGCCATCCACCGCTTCGGGATACCATCAATTCTTCCGCCGGAAATAAAGCTTCTTTCGGGACCTGGCTGCCCCGTATGCGTTACTCCCTTAGGCTACGTCAACAAGGCTGTGGCACTCTCGCTGGAGAGAGACGTTATTATTACATCTTTCGGCGACCTGATCAGAGTCCCCGGATCTTCTTCATCCCTTTGGGATGCCAAAGCCTCCGGAGCCGATGTCAGAATAGTTATCTCTGCACTCGATGCAGTTGACCTCGCTGCAGCAAACCCGGATAAAAAAGTGGTTTTTATGGGCATCGGTTTCGAAACCACGGCGCCGGGTACTGCAGCCGCCATAAACAGGGCAGCCGGAGAAGATCTGAAAAATTTCTGCGTGCTGAGCGGTCATAAAATCATGCCTCCGGCCATGGAGGCGGTAATTCGCGAAGGCACCGCCATAGACGGTTTTATATGCCCGGGACATGTGGCCACAATAACAGGGTCATCGGTTTTTGATTTTATCCCCCGGAAATATGGTCTGGGGTGTGTGGTCTCGGGCTTTGAACCCGCCGACATTCTGCTTTCCATACTGATGCTTGTAAGGCAGGTGAACAGCTCGGCCCCGGCATGTGAGATTGAGTATTCGAGAGTCGTTACAGCAGAGGGCAACCTTAAGGCCAAGGCTTTAATGAATAAAGTGTTTCAGCCGGAAGACTCTGAATGGAGAGGCCTCGGAAACATTAGCCTCAGCGGGCTTGGCATTCATGACGCCTTCAGGTATTACGATGCGTCGGTTCTTTTCGACGGCCTCACGGGGGAGGAGGAAGGGGAGGAGAACCCGTCCTGCCTCTGCGGCGAGGTTCTCAGAGGAAGAAAGAGACCATCCGACTGCAGGCTTTTTGCGAAATCGTGCACACCGGAGAACCCTGCAGGGGCATGCATGGTCTCATCGGAAGGCGCCTGCAACGCTTTTTACAGATTTAAAAAAGATGCATAAGCATATCACACTCGGCCACGGCAGCGGAGGAAAACTTACCTCCGATCTTGTTAAGGGTATCTTTGCATCCGCATTCGGGATGAACGGTCCTCTTACCGACTCTGCTATTACCGGCGCGAGGGGGGAGGAGGTTGCTTTTACGACCGACTCGTATGTTGTGGACCCGATATTCTTCCCGGGCGGCGACATCGGCAAACTGGCAGTATGCGGCACTGTAAACGACCTTGCAGTGGCCGGTGCCGTCCCTCTGAGCCTCGCTGCTTCTTTTATTATTGAAGAAGGTTTCGAAACCGGGAAACTGGAAACCATAGCCGGCTCAATGGCCGCAGCCTGCCTCGAAGCAGGTGTTAAAATAGTTACCGGCGATACAAAGGTGGTGGAAAAAGGAAAATGCGACGAAGTATTCATTACAACGACGGGTATAGGCCTTGTACGCCCTGAATACCGCGATATAGGAACAGGAAGGATGGTCGCTCCCGGAGATATCCTGATTGTGAGCGGCCCTCTCGGAAACCACAGCATTGCAGTGACGGCTGCCAGAAAACAACTTTCATTTGTCACCGATATCGTATCCGACTGCGCACCGTTGAATAAAATGATTGGCCGGCTACTCGATGCAGGTGCGGGTATCCGTTTTATGCGCGACCTTACAAGAGGCGGGCTGGCAACGGTACTGAACGAACTGGCAGAGATGACCGGCTTCGACATATATCTGGAAGAGCCGAAGATACCTGTTGACGAGCCTGTAAAAGGAGTCTGCGAGATGCTCGGCTTCGACCCGCTCTACCTGGCAAATGAAGGAAAGATACTTTTAGTTGTCAGTCAGACTGATGCAACGGGAGCGATCGGAATTCTCAGGTCGGATCCTTACGGGAAAAATGCATCAGTGGCGGGACACATAAAGGATACGCGCGGTAAAACCGTGGAAATGAAAACGGCAGCGGGCGGAACAAGGATTCTTAACCAGCTTTCCGGAGTCCAGCTGCCAAGGATATGTTAATAAAACGAATATGCACGAACTGGCAATTGCAGAGAACCTCGTGAATATTGTAAAGGATGTCGCAGCCGGCGAGAAGCTTTCGAAGGTAACGAAGGTGACGGTATGTTTCGGCAAAATGGTGCAGGTGGTGCCCGATCTCTTCGAAACAGCTTTCAGAGCCGCTGTTGCAGATACGGTCGCCGGTGATGCAGAACTCGACATTGAGGTGTTACCACTTAAAATCAGATGCAACACCTGCAACACCGTTACCGGACCGGAAGATTACTGCTTCGTGTGCAGTGCCTGCGGGTCGTCCGACATCGAAATAGAGTCAGGCAGGGAATTATATGTAAAAAGCATTGAGGGAGAATAGATTATGGAAATAAAGATCATGAAAAACATCCTCGACCGGAACCAGAACAAGGCCGGGGAGATCAGGGAACTGATGAGGGAAAACAAAGTATGCATGATCAACCTTATCAGCTCCCCGGGCGCAGGAAAAACCACGCTGCTTGAACGTTTATGCGAAAAGCTTGCCGGCAGGTACAGAACAGGAGTGATTGAAGGAGATGTTACAACCGACAGGGATGCACGGCGGCTGCAGCGGTTCAACATTCCGATTGTGGTAATAAATACCGGGGGAGGATGTCATCTCGATTCACACAGCATATCAAAAGCACTGACCCATTTTGACCTTAAAAACCTCGATATTCTTTTTGTCGAGAATGTGGGGAACCTTATCTGCCCCACCTCGTTCGACCTTGGAGAATCATTCAGGCTGGCTGTGGTGAGCACAACCGAAGGAGACGATAAACCGGCTAAATACCCGATGATATTCAGACAGGCAAAGGCATTGGTACTGAACAAAACCGACCTCATTCCGTATACGAACTTTAATATTGAAAGTTTCAGGAACGATCTTAAAAAACTCAACGCTTCATTGCCTCTTTTCAAAGTGTCAGCCACAAAGGGAGACGGAATAAATGAATTCGCCAGGTGGCTCGAGGAGCAGATAATAAATTCCTGAAAGTCATTCATTTACTTAAGATTAACTTAAGCCTGTCTCTTTTGGGATGGCAGTTTAATGCTTTTCTTTGGCAGCAAGGTTAACTATTGTTAATTTTTTCACAATTTATTAAATCATGACAATTGCCAGTTTTTTTTTATACAGATTGTCGTTATTTTCGGCCTTCAATAAACAAATAACTAATTTCTGTTGAATCAACAAAAAAAATTACACTAATGTACAATACAGGAAACCTGGTAAAAGAGCTTACGCAGAAGCATGGAAGGAAGAGGGAGAGTCTTATCCCGATCCTCCAGGGCATAGTTGAAAAGCACAATTACCTCACCGACGAGGCAATGGTTGAGGTAGCGAAGGAACTTGAGATCTCCGCGGCCGAAGTTTACGGAACTGCCTCATTCTACACATTTCTCGACACGCAGCCAAGGGGTAAATATGTGATCAGGGTATGCAAGACGATAACCTGCTCTATGAAGGGCAAGAATGATATCGTCCATACAATCGAGGATATGCTGAAGATAAGGGTGGGGGAAACCACATCCGACAGGATGTTCACACTGCTCGAGACAAACTGCATCGGATGGTGCCATAAGGCCCCGGCAATGCTTATTAACGAAATACCCTACACCGAATTAACTCCGGAAAAGGTGGTTGAGATTCTTAAAAGTTATCTGAAGAAATAAACAGATTAAAACCATGACAAAACAAGGACTGAATAAAGTTGACCTGATCTTTGAACAGGTTGATGCAAAAGAAGTGCTGAAAAAAGCCAATGAGATGACCGGCGAGGAGATTATTAAACAGATCCTCGAATCAGGTCTTAAGGGACGCGGCGGCGCAGGTTTCCCGACCGGACTAAAATGGAAATACACGGCCGCTGAAAAAGACCCCGAGAAATATATCGTTTGCAATGCCGATGAAGGTGAACCTGGGACATTCAAGGACAGGGAGATTCTCGACCGTGTTTCATACAAGGTGTATGCCGGTATGGCTATAGCCGGAATGGCTATCGGTGCCAGACAGGGAATAGTTTACCTCCGCGGTGAATATAAATTCCTGCTGCCGAAACTTCTGAAGGAGCTCGATGCCTTTCACAAGCTTCTGAAGGAGCTGGGTCTCGACTTCACAATTTCATACCGCCTTGGAAGCGGAGCATATATATGCGGCGAGGAGAGCGCACTTTTCGAATCCATTCAGGGCGAAAGAGGCGAACCCAGAAACAAACCTCCTTACCCGACATCATCCGGCGTTTTCTTCAAACCCACATCAATTAATAACGTGGAAACCCTCGTAACGGCCGTGATGATTATACATCACGGAGCCGAAGTTTATAACCAGCTGGGAACCAAGGACTCAAGGGGTTCGAAAGTCTTCTCGGTGTCGGGCGACACGCCTACTCCCGGGATTTTTGAACTGGAGCTTGGAATGACAGTCCAGCAGTTCGTGAACGAATTCGGCGACGGCGACACCAAGGCTGTCCAGGTGGGAGGCGCTTCAGGGTTCTGCGTTCCAAGAAAAAAATTCACCGAAACAATAATCGGCTTCGAAGGCGTGCCTACCGGAGGCTCGATGAAACTCTTCAACAGTTCCCGATCGATGTACAACGTGCTTCACAATTACCTCGATTTCTTTGCAGAAGAATCGTGCGGACAGTGCACACCCTGCAGAGTGGGCTGCCAGCAGCTTCTGAAAGGAATTGAAAAGGTTAAAAAAGGCGAGGTGAAATCGACATACCTTAACGAACTCGTTAAGCTGGCCGATACCATGAAGATGGCTTCAAAATGCGGTCTGGGCCAGTCGGTGGGAAATGCCTTTAAATCGATAGTCGAAAATTTCAGGGAGGAAATAATTTACTAACAGAAAGAAAACTACTATGGTTAATCTTACAATAAACGGACAGAAAGTATCAGTTGAACCAGGCACCACTGTGCTTGAAGCGGCAAAAAAACTCAATGTAAACATTCCCACGCTCTGCAACCATCCCGACCTCTGCGTGGCAGGAAACTGCAGGGTATGCGTTGTGGAACAGGAAGGTGCCAGGACACTTATCGCATCCTGCGCCACACCCGCCTCCGAAGGAATGAAAATACAAACAAACAGCCTTAAGGTGAGGAATGCGAGGAAGCATATCGTTGAACTGCTGCTGTCGGAACACAGAAGCGACTGTACAAAATGCTACAAGAACCAGAAATGTGAACTGCAGGCTCTTGCCAACGAGTTCGCTTTCGGCGATACAATCTTCCTCGACCTGGTTGAGGATCATCCTTATACCATCGACCGCTCTTCGCCCTCATTTATCAAGGACGACAGCAAGTGCATACGCTGCCAGCGCTGCGTGAGAACATGCTCGGAACTTCAGTACATATCTGCTATAGCCGTGGCCAACAAGGGCGCACACCAGAAGATTTCATCATTCCACGACAGGCCAATGAGCCACGTCGTGTGCACCAACTGCGGACAGTGTGTTAACCGCTGCCCCACCGGCGCGCTTGTGGAGAAAACATACATTGACTACGTGTGGGATGCCATTTATGATCCTGACAAGCATGTGGTCGTACAGACAGCCCCTGCGGTAAGAGTGGCTCTGGGTGAGGATCTCGGATACGACCCCGGAGAGAGGGTTACCGGAAAGCTCGTGACGGCGCTCCGGCAGCTTGGTTTCGATTCGGTTCTTGACACCGACTTCACAGCCGACCTGACCATTATGGAAGAGGGAACGGAGCTTCTTACAAGGCTTAAGAAAGCCCTGGTTGACGGCGACAGGAAGACTGCTCTCCCGATGTTCACATCCTGCTCACCCGGATGGATCAAGTTTATTGAGCATAAGTACCCCGAGATGCTTCCTAATCTTTCAACCTGCAAATCGCCGCAGCAGATGTTCGGAGCACTGGCAAAGACATTCTATGCCCAGAAGCGCAAGCTTGACCCGGCGAAGATTGTCTCGGTTTCGATAATGCCCTGCACTGCAAAGAAATATGAAGCCGACAGACCGGAGATGAGGGCCAGCGGCTTTAAGGATGTGGACTTTGTCCTCACCACCCGCGAGCTGGCAGTGATGATCAAGCAGGCCGGTATAGACTTCAGGGCGCTCGAACCTTCACATTACGACTCGGTGATGGGTGAATCGACGGGAGCCGCAGTAATATTCGGAGCCACCGGTGGCGTTATGGAGGCCGCACTCAGAACCGCCTATGAAATTGTTACGGGACGTGAGGTGCCTTTTAATAATCTGAATATTACCCCGGTTCGCGGACTGGAAGGGGTTAAGGAGGCTACCGTGAAGATTGAGGGGTGTACGGCAGACTGGAAGTTCCTCGAGGGAGCAGAGCTTAAGGTGGCCGTTGCACACGGTCTTTCCAACGCCAACAAGCTGATGAGCCTGATTAGGAAAGGGAAGGCGTCATATCATTTTATCGAGATAATGGCTTGTCCGGGTGGCTGCATTGGCGGCGGAGGCCAGCCGATACCCACCAATAAGGAAATACGGCAGAAACGTGTGAAAGCCATCTACTCTGAGGATGAACAGATGCTGCTGCGCAAGTCGCACGAAAACCCTGAGGTTATCGGAGTGTACAAGGAGTTCCTCGGGAAGCCCAACAGCCATAAGGCGCATGAATTGCTTCACACACACTATACCGAAAGAGAAAGTTACTAAAGAAAAAAGCCGGGCGACCGGCTTTTTTAATATCATACGGTAGTTATTCAATAGTCGTCCGGTGGTTGGGATATTTATTTAAATCTTTATTTTTTCGGCCAGCCATGCTATGTTTTCGCCGAGGGTTCTCATTGTTCTGATGCCCTCCTCGTCGTTGAGCACTTCGCCTTTCTCTCTGCCCACGCCGATATTCCAGTAGGAGGAGCCGGGAATGATCATCTCATTTATAAGGAAGAAGTGATTTATTGAGTCGAATGCGTGTATTGCGCCCGCGCGTCTCACGGAAATCACGGCAGCCCCGATTTTTCTTTTCAGGGGTGAGCCGGTTCCCCTCAGGGCATATCCTGCAACATCTATCAGTGCTTTGGTTTCGGATGTTATATCGGAGAAATATACCGGTGATCCGATAAGGATAATGCCGGCCTCTTCAATCTGCCTTATGCATGAATTCAGGAAGTCGTTATTCTGGTGGCAGCGGCCGTCTTTCTCCCTTCGGCATTTCATGCAGGCGATGCAGCCATGCACGTCCTGCCCGCCCACCTGGACCAGTGAAGTATCGCTACCTTTCTGTTTCAGAACCCCCAGCACCTCGTTAAGAAGTATTTCAGTATTGCTTCCCTTTCTCGGGCTGCCGTTAAATGCCACTGCTTTCATATTATAATAAGTTCAATAATTTTTTTCCCTGACACTTTAATAAGGTCTGTCCAGACCGAAGAATCCGGATTTTCGCGGAGTTAATCCCGCAAAGCGGGGCTCAGCTTTCTCCTTCATCATATAATTTGCCGGTGTAAATTTATCAATAGTTTTCTTTCATCGCTTCAACGGGTTCCCTGGCCTTATGGCATGGGAAAGGATTTTGGTTTGGGTTTTGAATCAGGACAGGTAATTCTGAGCCATATAAATACCGGGTGCGAAAGAACATTGGTTATGCTGATTTTTTTTGTTATGGGTTAACAGTCAGTTGATTGAATAAAAATTCTTAAATTTATGGTGGTAAAAAGGGAGTATGGAAATAAAAAGCCCCCGTATCGGTGGACGAGGGCGGCGTAATTGTTAAAAAAAGGATATGTATCTGGCACATATAAAAAAAGGGGAAGGCAAAGAAATTAATCAAACGGTGGAAGAACATTTAAGAAATGTTGCAAGACTTTCTTCATTACTTGCCTCAAAATTTGGACTTAATAAATCATGTGAATTACTTGGGTTGTTGCACGATTTGGGTAAATATAGTAGTGCATTTCAAAATTATCTGCAATCTGCAACCGGAATAATTGACCAAGATGAAGATGAATATGTTGATTCTGGTAAGTTAAAAGGTAAAATAGATCATTCTACTGCTGGCGCTCAATATATTTGGAACTGTGCCAAGGGAGAAGATAAAAAACTGCAAGTTGCCATACAAACAATGGCATTGTGTATTGCATCACATCATTCAGGATTAATTGATTGCATTAGTCCCGAAGGTGAAAATGAGTTTTCAAAAAGAATGGCCAAGACCTCTAATAAAACATATTTGGAAGAGGTATTACAAAATGCAGATAAAGAATTACTTGAAAGAATAAATAAGTTAATCTCAGATTCCGAAACTTATTATGCTATTATAAAGTTGTTAAAAAGAATTGTAACAGAAAATAAAAATGAAATAATAAATCGATTTCAGGCTGGTCTTTTAGTAAAGATGCTTTATAGCTGCCTGATTGATGCTGATAGAACAGATACAGCAGATTTTGAAAATCCCAGAAATGCTAAAAACAGACAATATGGTAGTTATTTAGAATGGGGCATCTTAATAGATCGTCTTGAAAAGCATCTTTTAAGCTTTGAGGAAAAGCCAGATAAAAAAAGAATTGATGAAATAAGAAAGAATATTTCAGATGCTTGTAAAAACAGAGCTAAAGATAAACAGGGTATTTATACCTTATCTGTACCAACAGGAGGCGGAAAAACACTAGCCAGTTTGCGATTTGCATTGCATCATGCCGATAAACATAAACTCGAAAGAATAATATATGTGATTCCTTACACTTCTATTATTGACCAGAATGCACAGGTAGTGAGAAATATTCTGGAAATAGATGATAATGAAAAAGGGAGAGTCGTTCTTGAACATCATTCAAACTTGCTTCCGGAAAGACAAAATTGGAAAACAAAAATTCTAACTGAAAATTGGGACGCACCTGTTGTTTTTACAACAAGTGTTCAGTTTTTAGAAACTATTTTTGGCGCGGGTACTCGCAGTGCCCGACGTCTGCACCAGTTGGCCAAAGCTGTGATTATTTTTGATGAAATTCAAACTCTCCCCATTAAAACAGTCCATTTATTTAACAATACTATAAATTTCCTGATTAACTGCTGCAACACAACGGTATTACTATGCACAGCAACACAGCCTCTGTTAAATAAAACTGATAAAAATAAAGGACAGCTTAACTTCACAGATAAAGATGAAATAGTACCTAATATTGAAGCCTTGTTTAATGATTTAAAACGTGTGCAGGTAATCAATAAATACAAGCCAGAAGGCTGGAGTTTTGATGAAATAGCAGATTTATCTATTGAGCAGGCGCAAAAATCCAATAATTGTCTTGTGGTTGTAAATACAAAGAAAAGTGCAAAGGTTTTATTTGAAACTATAGAAATAAATGAGTCAACTTTGCCAGTCTATCATTTAAGTACAAGTATGTGCCCTGCTCACAGGCTAGAAGTTTTAGAAGAAATAAAAAGAAAGCTCCATTCATGTGAGATGTTTATTTGTGTAAGTACCCAGTTAATTGAGGCTGGAGTAGATATTGACTTTGGAGCGGTAATACGATTTGTGGCAGGCCTTGATTCTATCGCTCAGGCAGCAGGCCGATGCAACAGAAACGGTATAAGGGAAATAAGCAAAGTTTTTGTTGTAAACCCAAAGGATGAAATAATTGATTCTTTGGAAGATATTAAAGTAGGGAAAGAAGTGTGCCTGCGAATTCTAAATGAAATGAAAAATCCGGAAGCCGGACTCCCAACTGAATTAATTCATCCTAAAACAATTGAACGTTATTTTCAATATTACTTTTATCAAAGGGCATCTCAAATGAGTTACCCAGTGGATATTGGACGTGATGATAACCTGCTCAGAATTTTAAGCACAAATGATAATGCTGTAAGCGAACATGTAAGAATGTTAGGTTCTGTACCTGAAATCTTTTTTCGGCAATCGTTCCAGACTGCAGCTGAAAAGTTTAAATCTATCGACGCACCAACAATTGGAATAGTTGTACCTTATCATGATGAAGGCAAAAAAATAATTTCAGATCTTTTCTCTCAATTTGCTTTCGAAAAGCAGTATGAATTATTACGCAAAGCTCAGCGTTTTACAGTGAATGTTTTCCAGAATGTTTTTTTAAAATTGGTGAAAGATAAACTCATAAAAGAAGTGCCCGAAATAGGAGTATATGTCTTAAGTGATGAAAGATATTACCATCCTAAATTTGGTTTAAATACTGAAATATGCCAAGATTATGACACTTTAATTCAATAAATATGGAAACACCAAAAAATTCAATTCAGTTCAAGGTTTGGGGTAAATATGCTCTATTTACCGATCCCATAACCAAAATAGGAGGGGAACGTTGCTCTTACCATGTACCAACTTACGAAGCACTGAAGGGAATTGCCAAATCGATATATTGGAAGCCCACCTTTATTTGGTATATTGATAAAGTCAGGGTGATGAAACCAGTTAGAACTCAAACAAAAGGAATGAAGCCAATAAAAATGACAGGTGGGAATGACCTTGCTATATACACATATCTTGTAGACGTTGAATACCAGGTTTTGGCTCATTTTGAATGGAACGAATATCAAACTGGACTTGCAAAGGATCGGATAGATGGCAAGCATTACCAGATTGCTCATCGAATGCTCGAACGTGGTGGCCGACAGGATATTTTCCTTGGTACAAGAGATTGTCAGGGTTACGTTGAACCTTGTGAATTTGGAGAGGGGGAAGGTTTTTATGATGATATTGACGAAGTAGCTTTTGGCCTTATGTTCCATGGATTCGACTACCCTGATGAGACAGGCCAGAATGAACTTGTAACCCGATTATGGAACCCGGTAATGAAACATGGAATCATTGAATTTTACAGGCCGGAAGCGTGTACTATCAGGAAATTTGTTCGCCAAATGCAAGCCAAAAGATTTGGCTTAGATACAAATCTAAAAGATGTAGAAACTGAATATAACGAAATCATTTTTAACGCCGGAAAGGAGGACGGCATATTATGAGCTGGATGAAAGAATTATATAAAACGTATGAAAATTGCATAAATAAGGTTGATCTTGAAGCTAACCCCGAAAAAGCAGAAAAACCTTTATTGCCGCCCTTTCATTCATTACAAAATTCTCATTTAGAAATTAAAATTGATGGATATGGCAATTTTTTAGATGCTAATCCTGTTATCGAAAAAAAAGATCGGGAAATCATTATACCATGCACTGAAAAGTCTGCCTCCAGAACAAGCGGTGAAGAACCGCACCCTTTATGTGATAAAATCCAATATTGTGCAAAGGACTACTCAGGTAATAAGAAGCAGTATTTTAAGACATATTTTAAACTACTTGAATCTTGGAAGAATTTTGATAGTTCTAATAAATTCTTAAATGCTATCTATATTTATGTAGAAAAAGGAACAATTTGCTCAGATTTACAAAATACTGGAAAATCATTTGTTAAGAATAATCAGGATATAGGAGATTTATTTGTAAGATGGATTGTTGAAATCCCAGGCGAATTAGAAACCCGATGCTGGAAACGAAAGGAATTATTTGAAAGTTGGCAAAAATATTGTGAAGCTCAGGAAAGTGTTGACGATGTCTGCTTTATAACTGGTGATATAAAAAGTATCACTATCAATCACCCTAAAAGAATAAGAAATAGTGGTGATAATGCTAAATTAATATCTGCAAACGATAAAGAGGGTTTTACATTTTTAGGTCGTTTCCAGATTAATCAATTTGGTAAAGAAAAACTTCCTAATCAGGCAGCCTCAGTAAGTTTCGATGTATCTCAGAAGGCTCATAGTGCTTTGCGGTGGTTAATTGACAGACAAGGCTTTAGAAATGGAGATCAGGTAATTGTTGCATGGTCGGTTACCGGAGAAAATACTCCCGATATTTTTGCTGATTCCATATCACTTTTTAATGATAGTGCGGAAGAACAAATCCGGGAAATTACCACGATCAGTTATTACGATGCTGGACAGACATTTGGACGTAAACTCACCAAAAAAATTGCTGGCTACAGGGTTGAATTGGTTAATGCTGAAAAAATTATAGTCATGGGACTTGATTCAGCGGGTCCGGGGCGAATAGCCGTTACATATTATAGAGAGCTTAAGGGTTCAGATTTCTTAGAAAGGCTTGAAAATTGGCATAAACATATGGCATGGCATTTTCATGAATTCGTCGAAGACCCAAACAGCAAAAAGAAAAAAATCTCAGGTAATATTGTGTATGCTCCTGCTCCAAGAGTTATTGCAGAAGCTTGCTACGGAAGGCGCCTTGATGATAAATTAAAAAAGGCAACTATTGAAAGATTATTGCCCTGTATAATTGAAGGAAGACAATTACCTTATGATTTAGTAAGCATAGCAGTAAAAAGAGCATCAAATAAAGTTGGAATGGATCATTGGGAATGGGAAAGAACCTTGAGTGTTGCCTGTGCACTTTATAGCTGCTATGTAATCAGAGAACAAAAAAATATTAACCTAAATGATAAAATTATGGCTTTAGAACATGATCGTAACGACAGGGATTACCTATACGGAAGATTGCTCGCTGTGGCAGAGCATCTCGAAGAAATTGCCCTGAATGTGGCAAAAGAATCACGTGAAACTACGGCTGCCCGCCTGATGCAACGTTTTGCCGATTTTCCATTCTCTACCTGGAAAACTATTGAGTCGGCACTTGTACCTTATAAATCACGACTAAATGCTAATCGTCGAGGATTTCTTGTCAATATGAAACACTTGTTGGATGAAATACATGCAAAATTCCAACCTGGCGAATTTGAAAATGATAGTCGGCTTTCGGGAACTTATTTGTTAGGGTATCATTGTCAACGTCTTGAGCTTAAAACAAGGAAACCAGAAGATGAAATTTATAATAATGACAATATTTAACATTTTAAAAATTAAATTATGGCAACTTTAGAAAATAAAATTGATTTTGCAGTAATTCTGCGTACTACCAAGGCTAATCCCAATGGTGATCCATTAAATGGCAACCGTCCACGTATGGATTATGATGGCTTTGGTGAGATGAGCGATGTATGCATCAAAAGGAAAATGCGTAATAGATTACTGGATGCTGGATATCCAATTCTTGTACAGTCAGATGATTATAAGACTGATGATGCTAAAAGTATAAAGGATAGAATCGATAAGGCTATTTCTTCAGAGACCCAAAAAGACAATAAGAAGTTTTATGAATCTGTTTGTCAAAGATGGTTCGATGTTAGAGCTTTTGGTCAAGTATTAGCTTTTAAATCAGATAAAAACAAAAAGAAGAAAGAAGAAAAGACTGATGAAGAAAGTATAGGGGATACCGGTGTCTCAATTCCAGTTCGGGGACCTGTTTCGGTTCACTCAGCTTTTAGTATTGAACCAATTAGGCCAGAAAGTATACAAATTACAAAGAGTGTAGGCAGTGAAGCAACTGAGAGTGGAAAGAAAAGTTCTGATACAATGGGAATGAAACATCGTGTAGATAAGGCTGTATATGTATTCTATGGCAGCATGAACCCTCAACTAGCTGAAAAAACAGGGTTTTCAAATGAAGACGCCGAAGCTATTAAAAAAATCCTTCCTAAACTTTTTGAAAATGATGAATCCTCAGCACGTCCTGCGGGAAGCATGGAAGTGCTCAAAGTTTTCTGGTGGAACCATGGATGTAAATCAGGGAAATTCTCTTCAGCAAAGGTACATAGAAGTCTGAAAGTAAATCCAGATGGTTCTTTTACGTTGACTGAATTAACCGGATTGAAACCTGAAATTATTGATGGATTTTAGAAAGACCAGTACCGACTCAAAGAATATTTGCGAATATACGAATCAAAGTAGCTCCTGGACTGATAATGATCTTCTGATGTTATCAGGCATTCAGCATATCGCCTTTTGTGAAAGACAATTTGCTCTGATTTATATTGAACAACAATGGGTTGAGAACCTTCTGACAGTTGAGGGGCATTTTATGCATGAACGGGTAGATGACCCATTTGAAAGTGAAATAAGAAACGACAGGGTTATTCTCAGATCATTACCTGTCGTTTCTTTTAAACTGGGGTTATATGGCAGAGCAGATGTTATTGAGTTAATAAAAACAGGAAAATATGAAAAGGGTACTGTTATTAAAATCGAAGAAAGAGATGGCTGGTGGTATCCTGTGCCCGTAGAATACAAAAGAGGAAAACCCAAACCTGACGACCGTGATGAGGTTCAACTTTGTGCGCAGGCAATGTGTTTGGAGGAAATGTACAATATTTTAATTAATGTTGGATATATTTATTACGGAGAAACCAGACACCGCCAGGAAGTAAGGTTAACCAGGGAACTAAGAAAATCAGTAGAGAATTATGCTTCTCGGATGCATGAACTGTACCGGGAAGGGAATACACCTCTTCCGGTTGTAAGAAAAGGATGCAGATCATGCTCAATGGTAGATTTGTGTATGCCGGATTCCTTAAGCCGAGCCCAATCAGTGTCGGATTATCTTAAACAACTCTGTTAATATTCCCTGGAATGCGTAAATTACTGAATACATTATACATAACATCACCTGATTCATATCTTTCCCGGGACGGTGAGAATGTAGTTGTTTTAGTTGAAAATAAAGAAAAGTTCAGGATACCTGTCCATAATATCGAAGGTATTGTGACATTCGGCTATTGTGGGGCAAGTCCAGCATTATTTGGTCTTTGCGCCGAAAGAAATGTAAGCATCTGCTTCCTGACTGAGCATGGCAGATACTGGGGAAGGCTTGCCGGACCTGTAAGAGGAAATGTATTGCTGAGAAGAAAACAATACAGGATGGCTGATAATGAAAAGATCGCACTTGACCTCAGCTGCCTATTTGTGGCAGGTAAAATTGCAAACTGCAGGAATGTGCTGCAGAGAGCGATTCGTGATCATGGAACGTGTGTTACGGTCAGTACATTGGAAGAGGCTGCAGATCTTCTCTATGCCCGTCAAAAACAAGCTTTAACCGCAAAAAGTCTTGATACCTTGAGGGGAATTGAAGGCGATGCAGCAAATATATATTTTGGTGTTTTAAATGAATTAATTATTGCCCAGAAAGAGGACTTCAGTATTAATGGCCGAACCAGAAGGCCTCCTAAAGATAATGTTAATACACTGCTTTCTTTTATGTACACAATACTTGCTAATGAGGTACAGTCAGCACTTGAGGTTACGGGACTAGATCCCTATGTTGGGTTTCTTCACACCGACAGGCCCGGAAGACCCAGCCTGGCTCTAGATTTGATGGAAGAATTCAGGCCTTATCTGGCTGATAGACTTGTTTTAACCCTAATTAACAGGAAGCAGGTAAATGGTAAAGGCTTTATAAACAGAAATGAATCAGGGGTGATAATGAATGAGGAAACAAGAAAGGAGGTAATTTCTGCATGGCAGAAAAGGAAGCAGGAAGAAATCCTTCATCCGTTTCTTCAGGAAAGAATACAGGTGGGATTGTTGCCATATGTTCAGGCATTGCTCTTTGCAAGGTTTATTAGGGGTGATCTAGATAATTATCCGGTCTTTTTAATGAAATAGTTATGATGGTACTGATTACATATGATGTTGAAACTATGACCTCTGCCGGGCGTCGAAGATTAAGAAAAGTAGCCAAGCAGTGTTTGAATTATGGTCAAAGAGTCCAGAATTCTGTTTTTGAGTGTGTTGTGGACCCGGCCCAATTTGCCATATTAAGACACAGGCTTGAGGAAACTATTGACCCTGAAAAAGACAGCTTAAGGTTTTATTATTTAGGCAGCAAATGGAATAACAAAGTTGATCATATAGGTATAAAACCATCCTTTAATCCGGAAGAGGATACTTTCATAATATAGTAGTTATAGGATATTGGTAGGTGCGAACAATAAGTGATCGTAAAAATACCAGAGGAGTCGCGTTCTTTGACATTATGGTTTTTGCAATAAAAGTATATGCTTTTTGAGTTTCTTTTTTGTTGGTAATATTAAGATCGCGCAAAATAAAAAGTAATAGATTGATATATAGTCTATTAGCATAGATACAGTCGCACCCCGCGCGGGTGCGTGGATTGAAACACACAAATGACCGGGCAGGGAGGTTAAAAGAAGTCTGTCGCACCCCGCGCGGGTGCGTGGATTGAAACTCGCA
>JARKQN010000114.1 GCA_029974835.1 Bacteroidales bacterium | reverse complement strand
ATAAAGACATTGACTTTATCCATCACACAACCAACATTGCCAAACCGGTGGTTAATCAGTATCTGCAAATAATTAACAATTATGTCAAAGAACGCTAAAAATATTTTTTATAAAACCCTTGCAATGTCAAATGACATTAACGAAGGCGGGGGTATTGTTATTACACCATATCCCCTGTAGGTGCCGGTCAGAGGTTTTCTCCAGACAGGGGTATATTCAGTAAGGTCTTCGTATGATATCAGCCCTTTGCCGCGAACCATCTCATTAATAATTAATTCTGCAGTTTCGCCTGAGTAAAATCCCTCTTTGCCCCTGTCTCTTATTCTTCTGAGGGTATTTGCAAGTTCAGGCTGACGGAGGATATCTCCCTCCTTCCAGAGGCTGTCTTTCACGAAAGCAGTCTGCGTTCTGTTTCTTTCAATAAATCTTTTTCTGTTATTGTTAAGCGAATTTGCCTGGTACCTGCTGATGGGGAATCCCTTCTCTGCCAGTTCTATGGCGGGTTCAATGACCTCCCTGAAAGGGAGTTTTCCATATTTACGGTGCGCTTCAATAATACCCGCAACGGTTCCCGGCACACCGCATGCCAGATGGGTATCGGTACTTAATCCCTGTATAACATCACCGTTTTCATTTAAGTACATATCCCTGCCGGCCTTTAACGGGGCTCTTTCCCTGTAATCAATAACATCCGATGAGCCGTCAGCCATTCTTATCAGCATAAAGCCTCCTCCGCCTATATTTCCGGCTTCAGGATAACAGACCGCCAGTGCAAGTTCTGTTGCCACAGCGGCATCGACTGCATTACCACCTGAAAGAAGCATTTTAATGCCTGCCCCTGAGCTTTCCTCATGGGCTGAAACCACCATGCCGTTTTTTGACGTTATAAACCTGCCTGTCTCAGTGGGGTCAGATTTCTCATTCCGGCATGAAATCAGGAATATTAAAATGAAGAGATAGGAGGTTATTTGTCTAATTTTCATAAGGCTGACTTATTATCAAGACTAACAGAATTCAAGATAAGGTTGCAACCCATAAATGTAACATAATAATTCACGAAAAGCAGGCCGGCAAAATGGTTTTTGCTAAATTTGAGCAAATTTGGACCGATGATAACCGCCAACCAGCCTCTGGCCGAACGAATGAGACCATCAAACCTTGATGAGTTTGTAGGCCAGACACATCTTGTTGGACCGGGTGCCGTGCTCAGGAAAGCGATAGACACCGGCAATCTTCCTTCCCTGATTTTATGGGGGCCTCCCGGAACGGGAAAAACCACACTGGCCCAGCTTATTGCTTCAAAGCTTGACAGGCCTTTTTTCAAACTCAGCGCCGTTCATTCAGGGGTGAAGGATGTAAGGGAAACGATTGAAAAGGCAAAGAAGCAACAGTTCTTTTCCAGACCAAATCCGGTTTTGTTTATAGATGAAATACACAGGTTCAGCAAATCGCAGCAGGACAGCCTTCTCGGAGCGGTTGAGCAGGGAATTATTACGCTTACAGGTGCAACCACGGAAAATCCCTCGTTCGAGGTTATAGCGCCCCTCCTCTCAAGGTGCCAGGTTTACATACTTAAACCTTTATCAGAGGAAGACCTTCTTAAACTCATAGAGAGGGCTGTAAGAAAAGATCCCTATATTTCACGATTAAAGGTTGATGTAAGGGAAACCGAGGCATTACTGAGGGTATCGGGCGGCGATGCCAGGAAACTTTATAATGCCCTGGAACTCGTGATTGCATCTTTAACCGAAAAGGATGAGAGCTCGGAAATTATTGTCACGAACGAAAAGGTGTTATCGTCCATTCAGAAGAATCTGGCTTTATATGACAAGGGTGGAGAGCAGCATTATGACATCATTTCGGCATTTATTAAATCAATCAGGGGCAGTGACCCGAATGCTGCCGTGTACTGGCTGGCCAGGATGACGGAGGGTGGCGAAGATCCTCTGTTCATTGCCAGAAGAATGGTCATTCTCGCGGGGGAGGTTATCGGTATTGCCAATGCCAATGCGTTGCTGATGGCGCAAACCTGTTTCGAAGCTGTTAATGTAATAGGATGGCCTGAAGCAAGAATCATTTTGTCGGAGGCGGCTATCTACCTTGCCACCTCTCCGAAAAGCAACTCATCGTATATGGCAATTGAAGAGGCCATAAGCAAGGTAAAAGAGACAGGCGACCTTCCCGTACCGCTGCATCTCAGGAATGCTCCGACAAAGCTCATGAAAAACATCGGTTACGGAAACGGCTATAAATATGCTCACGATTATGAAGGTAATTTTGTGAAAGATGACTTTCTCCCTGAAAAAATCAGGGGATGTTCATTTTACGAGCCCGGCAGTAACCAGCGGGAGATTGAAATAAGGAAGAAATTGTCTGAAATGTGGAAGGGCATATACAATTATGACAAGCCAGAATCCTGATAACTTAAATTTGTTAAATTTGAAAATTATTAATTAAAGATTTGAACATACCAGGACTAAAATACAGCGAAGTAGGCAATTTCCTTCTGATAGCCGGACCCTGTGTGGTTGAGAACAGGGATATTGTCGAAGCCACCGCAGAAAAACTTTGTGAGATATCGCATAAATATTCCATACCTTTTGTTTTCAAATCCTCATACAGGAAGGCAAACAGGTCAAAAGCAGATTCATTTACAGGCATAGGCGATATCAGGGCACTTGAAATACTCAAGGAAGTAAGGGAAAAATATTCGGTTCCCGTCATCACCGATATACATAATCCGGAAGAAGCAGCAATGGCCGCGGAATACGTGGATATTCTTCAAATACCTGCATTTCTGTGCAGGCAGACAGATTTACTGGTCGCAGCGGCAAAAACAGGAAAGTGGGTAAATATCAAAAAAGGACAATTTGTTTCAGGAAGGTCTATGAAGTTTGCAGCCGGAAAAGTAAGAGAGGCAGGGAATGACAGGATTATGCTTACCGAAAGGGGTAATATGTTCGGGTACCAGGACCTTGTTGTGGATTTCAGGAACATACCGGAAATGAAGAAGATAGGAGTGCCGGTTATTATGGACATTACCCATTCTCTGCAGCAGCCTAACCAGGATTCGGGTGTGAGCGGCGGCAACCCTGAAATGATTGAGACAATCGGCAAAGCTGCCATTGCAGCCGGAGCTGACGGAATATTCATTGAAACCCATCCTGACCCCTCCAGGGCGCTATCTGACGGGGCCAATATGCTCAGACTTTCAGAAATGGAAGCTTTGATGATAAAACTAACAGCTATCTACAGAACCGTACAGTCATTTAAATAAATTTAAAACACTTTTCTAATGAAAAAATTACTTGTATCAACATTAATTGCCGGATTTGCAGCATTTTCCGTATATTCCCAGACCCTTGATGAAATTGTAAAGAGGCAATCTTCCGCCCTTAAGGAAGACAGCTACGACAATGTCAAAACTGTAAAAGTCACTGCAAAACTTAACCAGATGGGAATGACCCTGGCAATGACAACCTACTTCAAAGCTCCTGACTTATCGAGAATTGTTCTTTCATTCAACGGGCAGGAGATAGTTCAGGTATATGATGGAAAGAAAGGATATCTCATTAATCCCATGGCCGGCAGTGAACCACAGGAACTCTCTCCCGACCAGTTGACAAGTCTGAAGAATAACAGTACATTAAAAAGCCCGATTTCAGGTTATCACCGTGACAAGAAACTAACCCTTGAAGGTACCGGGGATGTTAACGGCAAACCTGCGTTTAAGCTTAAAGCGACCGATGGAGGCAATGTAATATATTACTTTATAGACAAGCAAACGTGGCTGCCTGTTAAGATGACGATGACTTCAGGCGGGATGAATATTGACACCTACCAGGAATGGGCTGATATTAAAGGAATTATGCTTCCCAAGGTTACAAAGACGGTTGCGGGAAATACCGAAATAGTTATAAATGTTGAGGATGTTGAGGTAAACATTCCTCTTGATGACTCGCTATTCAGGATATAAAAAAAGGGGGTTCAGCCCCCTTTTTTATGCAGCCGGCCTGTAAGCCGGGTTCTGTTAAGATCCAAATTTCTTCACGAGAAAGCTGAATCTTCTTCCATCATTTATCTTGTTCCGTCATTGCTGGCGGAATCGTACGACCCACCCCCCGGCATCGGACGAGCAGCCCTCAGTCGCCGGTATACATGGTCTTTCAACCCATAAGGTGCACGGCTTCCTGTGTCGCCACCGGAACCGGTGAGCTCTTACCTCACCTTTTCACCCTTGCCCCGAAAGAATCGGGGCGGTCATTTTCTGTTGCACTTCTATACCCTCACGGGTATCTTCCTGTTAGGAAGTATGGTGCTCTGCGTTGCCCGGACTTTCCTTTCCGCCTGCCGGCGGAACGATGGAACGGCCTGCTGCAGGTGCAAAAATAACAATATTTCCATAGAACTGAAATACTTAAGAATAGCGAATACCATTAAGATATCTGGGTTAAACATCAGGCATTCTGAACTGCTCTCAATAGAATACTTCGATAAAAACCATATTTTTGCCGGATTAAAACCGTTTCAACCTGTTTCATACCAGGCATCGATGATATGGCAGCAACATATTGCACCCGCAAGCGCCGATGATTATGATTATGATCTGCCGGAAGAAAGAATTGCGTTACATCCTCTTGCAAAAAGGGATGAGTCAAAACTGCTTATATATAATAAAGGTATAATAGAAGAAACAACTTTCAGAGATTTCATTAATTATGTCCCTGCCCAAAGCCATATAGTTTTTAACAATTCAAGGGTTATCAACGCCCGTCTTCTTTTCAGAAAGGAATCCGGGGCAGTTATTGAGGTTTTGTGCCTTGAGCCCGTCAACCCTCAGGGTTATTCGGCTTCCTTATCCTCACCTCCGGGAGCGGAATGGAAATGTATGGTTGGCAACCTCGGCAAATGGAAGTCAGGGGTTATAAAGGCAGATTTTTACTACGAAGGAAGAAAGGCAAATCTTTATGCTGAAAAAATCAAAAAAGAAGAGAGCACCGGGACGTGTATAGTCAGGTTCACATGGGATACAGTAAATTTATCATTCGGCGATGTGATTCGCCATGCAGGTCATGTTCCCCTGCCTCCGTACATCGCAAGGCATGATGAACCTGAAGATGAATTAAGGTATCAGACGGTATATTCAAAAGCTGAAGGGTCGGTGGCTGCACCGACAGCCGGTTTGCATTTTACCCCGGAAATGATGGCGGGCCTTGGGAAAAAAAATATTGTGAAAACAGAAATTACCCTGCATGTTGGTGCAGGTACATTTTTACCCGTCAAGAGCAAAAACATTCACGACCACAGGATGCACAGTGAAAGGTTTATGATTGACTATGACGGTATTCAGAGGCTTATTAATCATCCCGGGAAGGTAATTGCAGTTGGTACCACTTCACTAAGGGCACTGGAGAGTCTTTACATTGCCTGCACGGGAGCAATGAAAAATAAAACCGGCATACCGGATTTGCCCATCGAAATCGGGCAGTGGGATGGGTATGACATTAAAGAGAGTCCGGCAGTTGATGAAGCTTTTAATTCAATGGCCGGCATGATGCTGAAAAGAGGAATTAATGAACTCTGGTGTTCAACAAGGCTTATGATAGTGCCCGGGTTCAGATTCAGGGTGGCAGACATACTGGTAACGAATTTTCATCTGCCCCGCAGCACGCTCCTTATGCTTGTTGCCGCCTGGGCAGGCGACGACTGGAAAAAAATATACAATTACGCCCTGTCTCATGATTTCAGGTTTCTAAGCTATGGCGACTCTTCTCTGCTGGTTCGAAACGGAGAGTCTTGATAACCATGTTTGATATTTCTTGTTTGATTTTAAATTGTTTTTTTATTACTTGCTGCCAAAATAACCGCGGATGAAAGAAAGAAAGCTGATGGATCAGATAAGTGCTGTTTTCGGCATTTTTATGACAGTTTTCTATATAGGTGTCGGATTATACCTTATTTTGGCAAAAAACCTTTATATGTTAGATCCTTTTTTAAAGAACATAGTTGGTTTCACATTTTTATTTTACAGCATTTACAGGGGTTACAGATCATATATAAGTATCAGAAACGCCTTTTTCACGAAAGGAGATAATGAACAAAGGACATTGTTATAAGCATATCCAAATGAACTGTTAAGATATCCGGTTGGCATATTCTTTGCAGTTTCAATATGAGGATGTTTAATTTTAAGCTTATAACTATGAATATAGTAATAAAATTCAGTAATATTGCGGACATTATCAGACGTTTTTTATATTTGCAGGTTGAAAACGGGAAAATGAGAATGCAGGGAACATACAGAACCAGGCTGAGACCGGCCGGGATACGGATACTGGTCATTGCTGCATTGTCTGTTTTCCTGGTTTCATGTAACCAGAGAGGCAGGTCAGGATTTCCTACCGATACACCGACAAGCGGAAAGATCAGAATTCTTGCCGATGAATCTTTTAAGCCTCTGATTGATGCGGAAATTGATGTTTTTATGGGGCTTTATGCAAATGCCACCATTGAGCCCATATACAAACCCGAAGTAGATGTGGTAAATGATTTCATGAATGACTCCGCCAGGGTAATGGTAACCTCAAGAAAGCTGACAGATGAACAGATTAAATATCTGAGGGACACTTTGATTGTGGCCCGTACCCAGATATTTGCCTATGATGCCATTGCGCTGGTTTTGAATAAGATAAATCCAGATTCATTATTCTCCCTTGAGGAAGTCAAAGGGATTTTTACGGGAAAAATCACAAGCTGGAAGCAGATCAATAAAAAATCACCCCTTGACAATATCCGTGTTATCTTTGACAGTCCCAAATCGGGTAATATCAGGTACTTCAGGGAAAAGTTTGACTATTTTGATCCATTACCTTCAAATATATTTGCCCTGAACTCCAACACTGAGGTAATAGAATTTGTGGAGAAAAACAAGGATGCCATCGGGATTGTAAGTGTTAACTGGATCAGCGATACGGATGACTCTGTCAGCAACGCATTTATGAGCAGGATAAGAGTGGCAGCCATATCGCAGCCATACCTTGATGAGACCTCCTACTACAGGCCACAGCAGGGATTTATATATGATAAGTCATATCCTTTTACGCGGGAGGTATATATGATAAAACGGGAAAGCCATATCGGTTTGGGTTCGGGTTTTATAAACTGGGCTACAGCCGAACAGGGGCAAAGGATAGTTCTTAAATCAGGGCTTGTACCTGCCACCATGCCTATAAGGCTGGTTCAGATAAAACAATGATAGAATATTAAATTATTATTCAGATATTTGCATATTTAATTAATCAACCGATAAATTTACAGATGGACACAAAAAGATCAGCTATGAAAAGCAGGATAGTGAAACAGGGGGTTCTGTCATTTGCTGCAGCCTGCATTATTTTTTTGGCAAACAACGGCAGACTGAGCGGTCAGGATTTGAATACTGCCATAAGTTTTACCCGAAGCGAAGCCTACGATAAGGCTGAAGAGGTATTCAAGCAGCTGATTCAAAAGGAGCCCGGGAATGCAAAATATTATTTTTATTACGGAGAGAACAAGCTTCTTGATTTCTTTTCTGATACCATTTCCAACTCGCTGCAGGCATATACCAGGGAGGCTAAAGCAATTTTCGAGAAAGGTGTTCAGGCAAATAGCAGCGATCCGTTGAATTATATCGGTCTTGCCAGGGTTGCCTTTTATCTTGGTGACAATAAGACAGCTGACGAAATGAGGGCAAAGGCCAGAAGTCTGCTGCTCCCGTATAAAAATATCAAGAAAATGCAGCCTCCTGCCAAGGATTATGCTTTCGCACTGGCAAAGATTGCAGAATCATATATAAGTATTAATTTCACAGTAGACACGTCCAAAGCGCTGCCGCTTATCCGCGAAGCTCTGAAAATCGATTACAAAAACAAAGATATTTACCTGATTGCCGGGGATATTTACAATCTCGTCATTGACGGATCAAACGCCATCAAAAATTATAATCTTGCACAGGATTATGATCCCACCTCCCCTACTGCAAACATGAAGATTGGCAGCATCTATGTAAGGGCGAAAAACCTGGGTGCAGCAATTCCTTACTTTGAGAGGGCCATTGAACTGAATCAGAACTATGCCCCTGCATACAGGGAGCTTGGATCGCTCTATTCCATGGCCAGGAAATACGATCAGGCCAAGCAGTACTATGAAAAGTACCTTGATCTTACAAAAGGGAATATTCCTGCAAAAATCAGCTATGTACGTTCATTGTTTTACGCCGGTGAATATGATGAAGTGATTAAAAATGTTGATGAGATTTTTGCCGTTGACAGGTCAAAAGCATACCTGAACCGTCTTGCCGGTTATTCTGCATATGAAAAGAAGGATGCTGATTATGACAAGGCCCTGAAATATATGGAAACCCTTTTTGAGACTGTTTCGCCTGAGCTTATTATCAAGAGGGATTATACATATCTGGCAAAAATTCTTCTTAAAAAGAACCAGGATTATCCCAACCTGATCAGGGACAGGGACAGAGTCAGCGAGCAGCTTGAGAGGGAGAAACAGAGATATAACAGTGTAAATGCTGCAGAAAAGGCAAAAATGAAGCCTCTGCTTGACACTCTGACTGCACAGCTGGCACGTTACAATAAACGGGTTGCCACAGCTGAAAAAGAGATTGACAGAGCATTCGGGGAATATAACAAGGCCCTTTCCAATTATGACCCTGAGGATGTTAACCTGATAAATGAGATTGCACTTGCATACTATAATTTCAGGCGTTACGACAGTGCTGCAAGGATGTGGGCAAAGCTTATTGCCCTGGGCAGGAATGATATCAATGATTATATGCAGGTTGGCAGGGCTTTTTATGTAGGTAATAATTACAAATCGGCTGATTCTATATTTAATCTGGTTATTCAGAAAAACCCTGAATACCTGCCTGCTCACATTTATCTTGCCCGTACTCATTCGAAAATGGAACCGGATGCAAGAGTAGGCCGTGCAAAGCCACATTTTGAGAAGGTCATTCAGATAGCTGCCGCCGATTCAGTTAAAAACGAATCTGAAATGATTGAAGCATTCGGGTATCTTGCATATCATCACCTGCAGAATGAAAATCTTGCAAAAGCCCGCGAGTTTTTTAACCGCATGGTTGAGCTTAACCCCAGGAATAACGAAAACAAGATCAGGGGTTATATTGGTATAGGGCAGATTGACTTAAGAATGGCCGGTAATGAAAAGACCATTGAAGGAAAACTTCCATTCCTTGCCAGGGCACAGGAGGATTTTAAAAAGGCGCTGGCCATTGATGCATCAAATGAAACTGCAAGGGCATCACTGAAGTATGCCCAGGATTACGAAGCTGCTGTCAGGAAGGGAATTAACCCGAATGAGCAGAAAGGTGTTGTTAGGGATTCAGCAGGCCAGCCTATTGCCAATGCATCTGTGAAAGTAAAAGACACGGCTGCAGAGACATATACGAACCCCAGGGGTGAGTTTAAGTTTGAAATTCCGCAGGCATCCGAGGCTTTGATCATTTCTGCCCCGGGTTACCAGTCAAAAGAGCTTCCTGTTGTGAGGCCTCTCAAACCGATAACCGTTGTATTAGACAAATAAAAAGTTTTAAGGTTAATTAACAAACGTTAATTTCCTGAAAATAAAGTTTGAAGAAAATGAACAGATTTTTTTAAAGTGTTTAATAAACATTTAATAAATCATGGTTTGGAGATAATTAATTATAGCTTATATTTGTGCACGGAAATAATTAAACCTTATTGAATAATAAATTCTTAACCTAAACAAACAGACATAAAATGAGTAAACAAGGAAGTTCTTTCAAGGATGTGTTGCAGAGTGTTTTCGCAACCAGCGCTATTCTGATAGCCTTTTTGGTATCCCTTTATCTGTTCAAATATGTAATGGGAGATCCAGTAAACTTTCAAGGCGGTAATCCAAAAGGGTCTCCGCTTGAGGGTAACTATCTAGGAATTATTTACAAAGGGGGTTTTATTGTTCCCCTGCTTATGACCTGCGTTATGGTGGTAATTATCATGGCACTTGAGAGGTTTTTCACTCTTTCAAGAGCCAAAGGTAAAGGCCGTCTGAACGTTTTTGTACGCAACCTGCAGACTCTTCTGGCAGAAGACAAGATCGAGGAAGCCATTGAAGCATGTGACAAACAGAAAGGCTCTCTGGCCAATGTTATGAAAGCAGGTCTTGTTCGTTACCGTGAGCTTCAGAAGGATACAACACTGATGAGGGACCAGAAGATTCTTTCCATTCAGAAAGCATTTGAAGAAGCAACCGCCCTTGAACTTCCGATGCTCGGTCGTAACATGGTCTTTTTTGCAACTCTTGCTCCCGGCACCGTGCTTATCGGTCTTATCGGTACTGTTCTTGGTATGATCCGCGCATTTGCCGCTCTTGCACAGTCAGGCGCACCCGATGCTCTTGCACTTGCAACAGGTATTTCGGAAGCTCTTATCAACACAGCATTTGGTATTTCAGGTTCGGTACTTTCACTTTTTGCATATAACTTCTTCTCAAACAAAGTTGACACTTTCACCTTTAAAATTGATGAAGCAGGTTTCAGTCTGACGCAGACTTTTGCAGCTTCGCTGAAAAGTTAATTCTGACAGGATTATTCTTTTGGTTTAAACCAGTAAATAATTCCAGCGATGCCAAAGATTAAACTACCAACAAAGGTTCCATTTATCGACATGACGCCGATGGTTGACCTGTTTTCGCTGCTGCTGGTGTTTTTCATACTCACAGCAACATTCAGGCAGCAGGAGCCGGCGCCTGTTGATACGCCCTACTCAATATCAGAAAAACCAACACCCGACTTCAACAATATGACTATCGTTTTCTCAAACGATAACCGTATATTCTTTAATGTTGATAACGGGCCTGATACATTACTGAAGTTCAGGAATAAAATCCTGGCCGAAATGGGAAAAGCCTATAACATAGAATTCACCGAAGGGGAACTCAGAGCTTTTGAAAAGCTTAACAATTCAATCGGGGTCCCTATCGAAAATATGAAGGCATTTCTCAATACTGAAGACAAGGCAGAAAAAGAAAAGTTACAAACAGGTATTCCAATTGATTCCCTGAACAATCAGCTTGCCAACTGGGTTCTGTATACCAGGCAGGTTAATCCCAACGTAGTGGCAAGTATTAAAGGTGACTCAAAAACCGAATTCCCCCTTGTCAGGAAGGTGCTTGACATACTTCAGGATAAAAATGTAAACAGGTTTAATCTGGTTACGAATTTGAAAGCAGTGAAAGTAGAAGAAGAAAAAACACAGCAGTAATATGGCAGATGTAGGTGGTTCAGAAGCCCCGAAAAAAGGCGGCAAGAAAACAATTAAAAGAAAAGTCGTACGTATTGACATGACGCCGATGGTCGACCTGATGTGTCTGCTTATCACGTTTTTCATGCTCACAACAGCTTTCAGCAAGCCCAAAATAATGGAGATAGTTCTGCCTGAAAAGATAAAGAAAGACAAAGACAAGGTTGAGCCTCCAAAAATTGCCAAAAGCCGTACGTTAAATATTATACTTGGTCCCGAAAACAAGGTACTGTACTATACCGGTATGGTAGAGGATCCAAAAAATCCGCCGCCACTCCAGGTAACAGATTTCAGTGCTACCGGGATCCGCATGATTCTTCTTGAGAAGAACAGAGCGCTGTTCAGAAAGATAGACCAGTTCAGGAATGATGTTATCGCCGGCAAAATTAACATTAAGCAGGATTCGGTTGAATCAGCAATCAGAAAACTGAAGAGTGATGACGATACCGGTCCTATTGTTCTTATAAAGGCTTATAAAACTGCCAACTACGGTAACTTTGTAGATATTCTTGACGAAATGTCTATTATCGGAATAGCCCGTTATACGTTTGTTGACATCAGCTGGATTGAAGAGCAGATGGTTGAAAAAACCCTCGGCATAACTCCTGAACCAGCAGCCAAGAAATAATAAGTAAAATTCAGGATTATGGCAAAGGATAAAATTACGGCTCCTAATTTCGATGAAATTGTCTTCGAAAACAGGAATAAGGAATATGGGGCATACAGCCTGAGGAAGAAATACAACAAACATCTGTTAATCGGAATGATAACAGGTATTGTCGTAACAGGAACGGCTATCGTAGGTCCCTATATCAATGCAAAAGCACTGGAGAGTCAGAGAAAAAGGGCTGAAAGGCAGGTTGAAATAAAGATGGAAAACCTCGAGCAGCCTGAGAATCTTGTAGAACCCCCTCCTCCTCCCCCTCCACCGCCACAGGAAACTGTTGAGCAGGTTAAATATGTAGCTCCGGTTGTTGTTGACTCGGTTAAACCTGAGGAAGTGAAACAACTTATGACAGCTGATCAAGCCCGCGTAGAGGTAAAAGATGAGGATGTAAGTGCTGTTGAGGCAATAACCGAAGTGCAGGAAGAAGTTAAAGAAGAAGAGGCTCCCGCGGAGATTTTTGTTGTGGTTGAAGAAATGCCCTCCTTCCCCGGCGGTGACAAGGCACTGATGGAATTTATTTACGCCAACATTCAGTACCCGGAAATAGCCAAGGAAAACAACATTCAGGGAAGGGTGATTCTCCGATTCTGTGTTACCTACAAGGGTGCTGTTGACCAGGTTCAGGTTCTTAAGGGTGTTGATCCATCACTCGACCAGGAAGCAATAAGGGTAATTAAAATGCTTCCTCCCTGGAAACCAGGTAAACAGGGTGGTAAACCCGTGAACGTATGGTACAGCGTACCTGTAACGTTCCAGTTGAAATAGTCAGAAATATTTCAAAATAAAAAGGGGCTTCAGAGCCCCTTTTTGTTTGCATTGTATTTTGCCATCTCCTTATCGAGGATATCAACAAAATCATCAATATCCCCGGCTTCAGTATCCCAACTGGTCATAAGCCGGTATTCTGATTTTTCTTCATTCCATGGATAAAAATAGAAGTGTTTCTGGACCGCCATTGCGACCTGCCGGGGCATTATTACAAAAACGCCGTTTGACTGCACCTGTTGTGTAACAGTAATGCCTTTAACCTTTGTAATTTTGTCAAAAAGCAAGCCGGCCATGGCGTTGGAATGTTCAGCAAGTCTCTTCCAAAGGCCATCTTTCAGATAGGCAATGTATTGTGCTGAGATATATCTCATCTTGGATGCAAGCTGCATTCCCTGCTTCCTGATGTATTTGAAATCCCCGGACAGCCCTGGCCTGAGAAAACATACTGCCTCACCAAACATCATTCCGTTTTTTGTGCCGCCAAATGACAGAATATCAACCCCTGCATCTGTTGTAAACTCTTTGAAGCCAAGTCCGAGATACACTGCTGCATTTGCGATCCTCGCTCCGTCAGCATGAAGCAACATATTGTTTTCATGGGCAAAGCAGGCCAGGCTCATAATCTCATCCCTGGTGTATACTGTTCCCATTTCGGTCGACTGAGTTATGCTAATTACCTTAGGCTGGGAATGGTGTTCAAATCCAAAGCCGTGCATGTGCCTGGCCAGCAACTCAGGTTTCAGTTTTCCATTGGGTGTATCGACAGTAAGCACCTTGCAGCCGGCAAATTTCTCGGGAGCACCGCATTCGTCCTGCTCAATATGGGCGGTAAAAGCAGTTATTACCGAGTTCCATGGCCTGGTTACTGCAGTGATGCCCAGTACATTGGCTGCAGTGCCGTTATACACGAACCAGATTTCTGCTTCCGGCCCCAGATGTTCCTTCAGAAGCTCTGCCGCTTTATTTGTGTATTCATCTGAACCGTAGCCCAGTGTGTGACCATGGTTTACTTTTGCCAGTTCCTCCATTATCAGAGGATGAACCCCCGAGTTGTTGTCGCTGGCAAAACCTCTGCTTTTTAATTTATTATGCATACGGTAATATCACTGAAAAGTTTATAAATGGACAAAAATCTTTCAGTTCTCCGGGGGCGGACAACAAGGTCTGATTATTTTTTTCTTTTGCGAAATGCAAAAAACAGCATAACAAGACCAAACACCAGCATTATAAGTCCCATGATAAGATTAATGTTCAAACCAAGAGACTTCTGGTAAATGCCGGAAGAACCTGTTGCCAGTCCGTAAACCGCAATAATCAGACCGAGTAATGTGAACATAAAGCCGATTGGATACCTGATATCTAACATTTTCTTTTCCTCCTACCAGAATAAAATACTAAGTACAATAAAAATCAGACCTACGATAACAGCCATACCTGCAGGGCGTTGATACCAGGGAACATCTTCCTGTAATGTCCTGGGCGTAAGAGAGTATACAAGCCCCTTAAGATCCTCATCCGATTTGGTTCCTTTTGTCATAAATGAAAGGACGACAGTTACAATAGTAGCTGATGAGAACGCAAATATGGCTGTCCAGAAGTTTTGGGCCATTTCGACGGGGTAAACATGGAGAGATCCGAGCCATCCTCCCTTTACCAGAGTTGAAGCTCCTTCCGGTATTGTGAGTCCATGATGGAGAAGTGCAACAATCAGACCTGTGAGAAGACCGGTAAATGCTGCATGCCCGGTTGTTCTTTTCCAGAACATTCCGAGAAATATTACAGCAAACAGGGGCGCGTTAATCATGGAAAAGATTGTCTGAAGAAAATCCATAATATTCCCGAATTTGCTGGCAATATAGGCAGCACCAATACTTGCAAGTATGCCGCATACTGTTGCAATGCGGCCCACCAGGAGGTAATGTTTCCCGTCGGCTTCGTCATTACCGGTTGCCGGGCGAATGTAGCTCTGATAGATGTCGTAGGTCCAAACCGTATTAAATGCAGAGACATTGCCTGCCATTCCCGACATAAATGAGGCCAGCAATGCCGTAATGCCAAGACCCAGTACTCCGGTTGGCAGATATTGTTTAAGAAGCATAATGATAGTATAGTCATATACGGGATTCCCGGCCGCATCTTTTGGCAGGTCAAAGCCCTTCGAAGGGTCGTTCAGTAAAACAAGTGAAATTATTCCGGGAATCACAATAAGTGCGGGGATAAACATCTTAGGAAGGGCGCCGATAAGCGGTACTTTCCTGGCAGCAGAATGTGATTCAGCCGCAAAAGCCCTCTGAACAATCAGAAAATTTGTGCACCAGTACCCGAACGAGAGCACAAATCCAAGACCAAATAAAATTCCGAACCATTCCACTCCCATCGGATTTGAAGAAGCCTGACCGGTATATTTCCAGGTAGTAAGCCATGTATCGGATGCATAACCTTTTGCCTGGGTAATTGGGGCAAGACTCTCTTTCAGTCCTGACCATCCACCCACATCGTGAAGGCTGAGGAAGACAATAGGGAGAAGGCCCAGAACGATAATGAAAAACTGCAGCACTTCGTTGTAGATTGCCGAAGATAGTCCCCCGAGATATGTATATATAAGGACTATTATTGCAGAAATCCATAGACTGAGGTTAAAGTCCCACCCAAGCACTTTTTCCATCAGTATTGCAAGGGCATACATTGAGATTCCTGAAGCCAGAACCGTCATGAAGGTAAACATAACGGCGTTCAGCCCCCTGGTTTTCTCATCGTATCTGAGTTTAAGGAATTCAGGCACAGACCGCGCCTTTGAGCCGTAATAGAAGGGCATCATGAACAATGACAAAAAAATCATTGCCGGTATGGCCCCGATGAGATAAAAATGAGTAGTCATCATGCCATATTTCAGTCCTGAGCCGGTCATGCCCATTACCTCAAGCGCACCCAGGTTTGTTGATATAAATGCAAGCCCGGCCACCCATGCCGGCATTGACCGTCCGGCCTCGAGAAAAGCATTGGCATTTTTCATGAAACGCCTGAGAATCCATCCGATCCCAAGCACAAATGCAAAATAGATTATCATTATCAGATAATCTATAAGTCCCATTTCAATTTTCATTTTATCTAACGTTAAGCTTTAGGTTTCCTGTTCAAATAAAATATAATTTGTAATGGGTAAAAATACATTTTATCAATTAATTTAGCTTGCCGTAGATATAATTTTACTGAAATTCAAGGTGCATAAAGTGAACAGCAGATACTTTATCAATATTAAATTCCGGGGGACGCACTATCATGGCTGGCAAATACAGCCGGGAAGTATTTCCGTACAGGAGGTGCTTGAAGAGGCTCTTAAGGTGATCCTCAGGGAGAAAGTGTCACTTACCGGTGCCGGAAGAACCGACACAGGTGTACATTCGACCTGTTATTTTGCCCATTTTGATTCGAGCCATCACCTGCTTCACTCAAATAAAGGGTTGGTTAAAAGGATAAACAAATATCTGCCGTGCGATATAGCAGTATCTGAAATCAGGAAGGTGCAGAAGGAGGCTCATGCCCGGTTCAGTGCCATCTCCAGGACATATAAATATTTCATTGTCACCCGCAAAGATCCTTTCAGAACAGAAACAGCATGGTATATTGATTATCAGATTGATACCGGCCTTATGAATGAGGCCTGCCGGATACTTATGGAATACAGTGATTTTACAAGTTTTGCAAGGCTTCACTCCAACGCGAAGACCAATATATGCAGGATTTATGAGGCAGCCTGGACGCACGAAGCAAATTCCGTGATTGTTTTTACGATTACAGCCGACAGGTTTCTGCGGAATATGGTGAGGGCCATTACAGGAACCATGATTGATGTGGGAAGAGGAAAAACGAGCCTTGAAGAGTTCAGAAGAATAATTGAGGATAAAAATCGCGGCAGTGCAGGCAAATCTGCTCCTGCATGCGGGCTGTTTCTCACGGATATCAGATATCCTGAAGAAATTTTTGTTTAAAAGGCAGGGTTATTCCATATTTCCCACGACTTTTCAGCCTGAAGTTTTAGCATCTCCAGTCCGTTGACAGTTACGCATCCCGCTTTTTTACCCTCAAGCAGAAAAAGGGTCTCCGGCGGATTATAAATAAGGTCGTAAAGGATATGGTTCTCAGAAAGAGCGTTATAGGGTATTAAGGGTTTGTGATCAGTATCAGGAAACATACCCAGGGGAGTGGTGTTAATTATCAGTTGGTGTGATGCAATAACCTCATTATCAAGATCATTATACCTGTAAGTATTGTCTCCTGAAGACCTGGAGACATAACTGAAGTTTATATTCAGTCGTCGCAAGACACATGTAACTGCAGCAGAACTGCCGCCGGTGCCGAGTACCAGTGCCGACTTTACATTCCCGGAAAGATATTTCCGGAGGGACTCCATGAAGCCGTAAATATCTGTATTATAGCCTTTCAGCTCCACAGCATCATGATGTCTGATTATTTTAATAACGTTTACGGCGCCTGCCTCCTCCGCGTCTTTATCGAGGTAACTGAGATATTTTATAATATCTTTCTTATAAGGTATCGTAACATTCAGCCCCAATAATGAAGGGGAGTCTTTTATCAGTCCGGGGAATTCAGAGAGCGACCTTATGGGGTAGTTTTTGTAGGATGAATCCTTTATGCCTTCCTTTATGAATTTATCCCTGAAATATGATTCAGAGAAAGAATGGGCCAAAGGATATCCGATAAGGCCATAGTTTCTCACTTTAATCTGTGGCTCACTCATCGGTGGAATCAGATCATTTTACCAGGCTATCGGGCAGAAACTGGAAAAATGTGTCTCCCCTGAGTCCGACCCGGAGTGATTCGAGAGGTATTATTTCCTCGGGAGGGATATTTCCGAGGTTGACATTTGGTCCGAAATGTTTGATAAACCATGCCTGTTGCGATTTCATAGGGGCTTCCCAGATCACATTTTCAAGCTTAACATGAGAAGAAATGGCATCAACAACAGGTTTATTAATAGAACCGTCGTCGTTAAATATTCCGATAGTACCGGACTCCCTTGCTTCAGCAATAACTTTTACTGAACCTGCCTCAAGTTCGGATTTCATCATGGAAACCCACTGTTCCGGGGTATAAACCACATCCTTCTTTTTGGATCCGACTTCAGAAATAACTGTTACAGATTGTGAAAGCTTGTTTATGTATTCAAGCTTCCTGCCATGGTCGAGGTCGTACGAACCGTCTGATATTTCAACCATGGTTAGTTCAAGTTTTTTGATCAGTTCGACGAATTCATCAAACATTTTCCTGACGATGAATGCTTCGAAAAGTGTTCCTCCCAGATAAGGAACCACACCTGCCCCGGTGTACATTTTTATTTTTTTCCCTACACCCGGTGTCAGAAGAGAAGTACCGAAGCCAAGTTTTACAAAATCGGTGTAATGGCTTCCGACAGACATAAAGTCTTCTGCCTGTCGGAGGCTAAGACCTTTATCCATCACCATTGTAAGTCCTATCTGGCGGGGTTTGCCGGGTCTGTCCGGCATATAAGGTAGAATAAGGTTCGTCATAACAGTATATTATTTAATGTTATATTTTTCAAGAAGGTTTCTGATTGCTCTTTTGCGGTTATACAGACCGAAAAGGACTGAAAACGAATAAAAAGCCTCTGAATCCAGTTCAAGGGCCTTCCGGAGGTAGAAGATGGCTTCCCTTGTGTTACCGGCCTGGAGACATATAGCTGCAAGCAGGTAATCAATGCCCGGGAAATCCCCGATTATCTTTCGTACTTTCTTCAGGATGGTGATTGTTCTGGTACCAAAATTGCCTTCAAGAATGATTATTCCCATTTCGAGCCAGGCTTCATTGATATATGGATCCAGTTTTAAGGATTCACGCAGGCACCTTATGGCTTGTTTCTTATTTCCCATACGGTTCAGGACCTTGCCTGTAAGCAGCCATATTTCAGGGTTGTCGGGGTCTGCTTCAGAAGCTTTTTTCAGGTATTTAAGGCTTTTGTCGAGATTCCCTTCATCAAGCTCTGTTAATCCCAGACCTATCCATGCATCCGCGAATTCGGGCGCGAGTTCTATTGCCTCGTAAAAATATTTCCGTGCCAGTTTGAATTTTGAAGTCTTTTCGTAGCATTCGGCGAGATAAGTCATTGCCTCATAGCTTTCCGGCTCCTCTGCCAGGTATTCAAGGTAAACCTTGGCAGCCTCGTCAAATCGTTCCAGGCTTGAAAGCACGATGCCCTTGTTAAAGAGGGCAAAATCGTTATCCGGATTGATTGCCAGTGCATATTCGTAGGCGTCGAGTGCTTCAGTGAAGCGTTCCATTCTGCTGTAAACCATCCCCAGGTTAAACCACGCGTTATCGGCGAATGGTTCAGAATCGAGATACCGGCGATAGTATTTTACGCTGTTTTCAAAATCATGCACTTTTTCGCAGGCAAAGGCAATATCATAAAGATGTGGTGCATAATAAGGTTCGAGGTCAATAAGTCGTTCGAGAAGCGGGATAACCTGGTCGAAATAATTAAGGCTCTGCAGTACCGAAGTTACAGAATAGAGTATATTTTCAATGTCATCAGAGTCTTTTGAAAGAGCAATATCAAACATTTTCATAGCTCCGGCAATATCTCCCATC
>JARKQN010000105.1 GCA_029974835.1 Bacteroidales bacterium | reverse complement strand
TGGCGAACAAAAAGTGATTCTGAACGACCTGATTATGCTCGTTGCCCCTTACTGTAATCTGGGTAATGAATACTCGGCTCTGTGCAGAGATCTCCAGGAGCTCCGGGAGAAATACCGCGATGTAAGGATAACCTATACGATAGGAGAGCCGCAGATGGTTGAGAAGGACGGTGCACTTGTTGTTGTTCAGACCGACCAGAGCAAGGTTGAAATGACCGATGAACAACTCGCGGCCATAACTGTTACAACAGAAAAGATCAGAAACAGGCATATTTCAAATAACTAAAATGAATAAACTGGCTATTATATTGCTTGTAATGTCTCTGCCTTTGATTGCAGGAGGCCAGTCGGGAGATCCTCTCGTTAGCAAGTGCGTGATGAGCGCCGGCAGCAATGTTACATACCTGAAGGATTTCCGGGTCCAGCTTGGTAAAGCATCTACCCAGGGTGAATTCCGGTATAAACAGGTGTTCGCCCTCAGTAAAAATATGAAATACAGGTTCACTCTCTGCAACGCATCCGAATCGGGAGGGGAACTGATTATGAAGCTGATTGATGATACGGGCCGGACAGTGCTTCAGTCGTTCGACCCGAAAACCGGAAAAACATACCCGACTGTTGAATTTACCTGTAATAAAACAGGAACTTATAAGATTTTATTCGATTTCAGGGACTTTCAGCAGGGACTGGGAGTCGGGGTTGTTTCGCTCGTAAAATAACCCGCACTATGCTACAGTAAGCCCGTCAGCTGCGAGGCAAATGCAAGCAGTAACAGTGTAACAACTATTATTTCATTTAAAATTTTCCTTCTGCTGTTCAGTACCAGGTGGGTAATTATGTATCCAGCCGGAATCCCCCCGAGATATACCATGTCGGATACTGAAGCCGGAGAATATATTACAACAGCCACTGCGACCATCAGTGTCCAGATGAGCAGGATGAATAATTTGCCTGATTTAATCTTCATGTTATTGATGCGGGGGAGAAGCAGGAGCAGTGCATAAAAAAGTAAAAGCAGGCACACAGAAATAATAATCAGCTTAACCCCAGGTAGTTCCGTTCCGGCATGCCG
>JARKQN010000095.1 GCA_029974835.1 Bacteroidales bacterium | reverse complement strand
GCCGGAGATTGTTGCATACACTTTGTTGCCTGCTGTTATTAGTGACTCAGGCCCCGTGGTGACCACGAGCGAGTCAGTTTTTTTGAGGGTTGCAAGGTCAATGCTGTAGATGTAATTGTCAGCAAACCCGTTTCCGTTGGCCACATAAACGGTTTTTTCATTTGCACGCGTAATACTGCGGGGATAAGAGAAATTATTCAGGGTTTTAACCGCAACAAAGCTCTTCATATTTATCACGGTTACCTTCTGAGAGTTGTTTACTGCAATAAAGCCCAGCGTGTCTGCAATGACGAATGATTGGGCTATATCACCGAGCTCCGTGCTGTTTGCAGAGTAATAAAGACTCTTAACCGTTTTGCCATCATCAGGATTGTACCAGGTGATATCACCTTCAGCGCTTCCAAAATTCCCTTCACAAACAACAAACATCCCCTTCAGGTTTTTTGCGGTGATGTCATCATCAGGGTCTTTTTGGCATGAGACAAGCATGATAATTGCTCCGGCGCACAGGAGCATAGCTTTTTGCAGAAGATTGGTTTTCATAACAATCATTTTTAAAGTGGTTAGAATTCATAATTTATTTTGGCTGACCAATACCTTCCGGGCATTGGGTAGAGCTTTATCAGTTCATAGGTTGTATTGGTTACATTGTTACAGGATAAGTGCATACCGATCTTTCCCTTTCCTGCCTTGATATTGACACCGGCTCTGATATCAATCAGATTATAGGGATCAAGAAGGCGGTCATCGCTGTAATGGCGTGCCGAGGTAAAACCATGTGTAACTTCAAGATCAAATATCCCGGCTGTCAGACTGTTCTTCCATGATGAGACAAACAGGGGAGAGTATAGCATGGTGAGCTTTTCCTGTCCATCTTCCTCATTTGCAACTGAATGGTTCAGACCGACCTTTAACATGGAGGAAAACTTGATTTTTTCATGTTTCATGGTAAAACCTGCAGACAAGTCAATGCCCACAGACCTGACCTCCTGGTAGTTTTTGGGCGACCAGTAAGCTCCCCCCGGCCGCCACACTATCATGTCATTGACATGAGTATAATAAGGAGTGATATCTGTTTCTATCACTGACTTTTCACTGACGTGGAAAGTGTTTTCTGAACCTGCTTCAATGGTGCAGCCATTTTCCGGGTTGAGGTCCGGATTACCGCCCGGTATCCAGAAGAGGTCATTAAATGTTGGTTTTCGGAATTTCTTCGAGTAATTTGCACGCAGAACCCATTGCCCCGGAATGGCATCCCATTTCAATCCAAACGAAGGCAGGAGTCCTGAGCTGAAGGTGTTGAACCACTCTTTGCGTAATGCACTCTGCAGGGTT
>JARKQN010000082.1 GCA_029974835.1 Bacteroidales bacterium | reverse complement strand
TTAAAGTCAAGAGCCTGCTTAATTCCTTTTATCATAACGGAATTCCTGTGGGCATTAACAGGTCGGCCGTAAACAAATCCCCGGTAAAATTCAGGCAGCCTGATTACAAATGGGGTGATGAAACCGGAATCAGTCCCGGCTCTGCTCCGGAGGCGGTGAGGGTTATTTCAGATATTCTGAAAAATGAAACATCAAAGATATCCTTTATATGCCTTGGGAGTTTATCCCTGGCTGCAAAAGCTTCTGTGGAAATTCCCGAATTCAGCTCCCGGATAAAGGAGATAATATGGAGCTGCGAAGGGATAAGGAAAACTGATGCCTTTAATTACACCATAGACAGCCCTGCCGCAAAATCGGTCCTTGAAAGCGGCATAGAGGTAAAAGCAATATCGACAGTAAATGAAGGTCAGACCCTGTACTCTGAAGACCTTGTAACACGGATCAGGGGAATAAGAACGCCTTATGCGGCAAAGATTTCTGATTTCCTTGGCTCCGGGGCTGCAAAATCGCATGCTTTTTCCTACCGGCTAAGTGACGAACTTATTCCGCTCTACATGCATTTCCCGTCATATTTTATGATCAGGCAAACCGGATCAATAAGTGAAATAAATATTCTGAAGGCCGACAGCCTGAAGGAAGGAATATGTAAAATACTCATAGGTGAGACGGTAAAGAAAAACCAGGTAATCAATGAACTGCCATCGGATCCTTCATTTTATTTTGACGATGTGGCCCCGGTTGTAACATACGTTATAAACAGGTTCGGCAATGAAGAATGGCAGGCCGGTGTGCTGGCCAACGAGCTTCACCGTCATCTTGGGGTATACGCAATTATCGGAGTCAAAATGGGAATAAGGGCGAGGGAATACTTTAATGTGGGAGTGGATGAATTCGAGGCGGTTTCATATGCCGGTTCAACACCCCCTCTTAGCTGCATGAACGACGGGATACAGGTAAGCACCGGGGCAACACCCGGGCACGGACTGCTGAAAGTGGTTAATGATAATCCCTATCCCAAAGTGGAATTTAAACACCTGAATCACAAAATAACAATAAGCCTCAATCCGGATATCCATTCAAAAATCAGCGGGGAGCTGAAGGAGATAAATTTCATTTACGGGCTTGACAGCGACATTTACTGGGAGCTTGTGAGAAAGAATGCCATAAAATACTGGAGGGAGCTCGACCGCCATGATATTTTCATAATTGAGGAGATAGAATGAAATGATAGTTTAGGCCGACTGTACCTGCAAAAAAGAAGGGGACCCATCAGAGATGTGTCCCCCACCCACATTAACCTAACCTAACTTAACCTAAAACCTAAACATGAAGAACTAAGCTAAATCCTTATTTTCTTTCGCCGGCAGGCTTCTGATGTTCATCGAGCCATTTTTGCTGTTCCGGCGTGAGTATTTTCCTGATATTGTCCATGTGGGTTTTCTTCATGGTTTCAGCTTTCTTCCGGTTCTCTTCATGGAATTTTTTCATTTCCTCCTGCTGTTTCTGGCGCAGCGATTCCAAATCCTTCTTCTGCTTTTCCGTCAGGTTCGGGATTCTTTCGATCATTGGAGGAGCCTGCATGCCCGGCCTTGCCGGTGGCACAGGTCTCATGTGATTGTATCCACGGAAGTCATACAATCCCGGACCAAATCCACGGCCCGGACCATGCCACGGGACAGGTGCGAAGAATTTTCCGGAAGGACCGTATCCCGGCGCTCTCCATGCGCCCCTGTTACCATTCCATGCATAAAAACCGTCACGGCCGGGAAATCTTCCCCTGAAACGTGCAGTATCATCCCTGCTTATATTTCCCTGACCCTGCCTGAATTCCCTGCCGGGCCTTTTCATGGCCGATGTATCATTCATCCATCTCATCCCCCTCTGGGCGTCTGCAGCAATGCTTATCGTTGCCAGAACCATTGCCGCGGTCATTATTCTCATTAACCTTTTCATAACTGCCTCCTTTTTATTATTTCATGATTGTGTTCAGCTATTAGACAAAAGTGGTTCAGCTTATATTCCTAAAAATATGGTATTTAACATTACATTAACCTTCATAGCCATCCACCCGGGAGATAAGTATCTCCGGACATCCATGGCTTAAAAATCTTCTACGTTGATCAAAGCATCAGACTCCCGGAAGGACTGAAAATCGTCCTGGTGAATTAACTCTTATAATTTACTGCTTCGCTTTAAAAACTGATTTGCATTCAATGTAATACTTATTATCAGGGCAGCCAGATAAACATAAAGTGTCACATTATCAACCAGAACAGGGTTAAAATCGAGCCCTGTAATCCTGTCGGCCAGATATTTTATATATGATTCCGGCAAACCTGTTCTCCCCATTTTTTCAAGTATCCGGAAATGCCAGTCGGTAAGCGGGCAATAGCCCGGGGATCCTGTTATCAGGCCGAGGAAGAGCCATGAGAAACCGGTCAGAAGCAGGGTGATCAGGTTGGCAAATCTGGTCCTTCTCCATATCCAGCCTGTAATATTGAACAGAGTCAATGCCGTATGAAATATTACGAAAAACAGGTCCAGTATCCTGTATAGCATTGCAACAGGTTTTTAATTACCTTAGTTTCAAAATTAGCAAAATAAGGCGGAATTCCCGTTTTCCCCTGGTGACGTTCTGATTAGCCGGAGGAAGCTCAGAAACCAGCCATTCAGCTATCTGAACAATGCACGGAATATTACTGTTTAATAACATGACCCTATCAGAAATGGTAAATATTCATTCATTCCGGCAGCGAATTGTAGTTTTGCTTCTTTTATCCTTATGGCAGGCACATCAGTCTCCTTTAAAGGGAGAGCCCGATTCACTCTTTCGCTCATCTGAAGTTCTTACCATGGAATTAAGGACCGATTTCAGGGCAATCCTGAACACCAGAACAGAAGATGCAGAATACCAGAACGGCGAAATCAGATACACCGGTTCGGGGAACAAGGTTGTTGCCATTCCGGTCAGAGTAAGTCCGAGAGGCAAATTTCGCCTCAAACCCGAAAACTGCAGCTTTCCCCCTCTTCTTCTCAACTTCAGAAAGGAAGATGTCAGAAACACTCTTTTTGAAAAGCAGGATAAACTGAAACTGGTAACCCCCTGCCGGGAAGAGAAGGAAGTAATTGAGGAATACACCATATATAAAATGTACCAGAAAGTAACCGATCTGAGCCTGAAAGTAAGACTTGTGGTAATTAATTACATCGACGCGGCAACAGATTCGCTGATTCTTTCCGGTCACAGTTTCTTTACCGAAGACAAGGAAAGAGCTGCAGAAAGACTCAATGCAACCTTAGCCGGAAAATCTGTTACTCCCTACGACCTCGATCATGACAGCTTTAAGAAACTGGCCCTGTTCCAGTATATGATCGGGAATAAAGACTGGTACGTAACTTCAGGACATAATATAATTATCATGGAACCGGATGATAAATCAGGAAAACCTTTTGCAGTTCCTTACGATTTTGACTTCTCCGGAATGATAAATGCAGCATATACCAAAGCTAAAGGCAGTCCCTCTGAACCCTCTTCCGCCCGGAGGCAATACAAGGGCCTGTGTTATACCATGGAGGAGCTCAGGGATGCAATCGTCTTTTTCAGGAACCTCAGACCGGAGTTCAGCAATCTTATAAAAGAATCTGACCTGATACCAAAATCCGATAAAAATGAAATGTTAAATTATATTGCTTATTTCTACTCTCTTTCAAGGAGCAGGTTTATGATAAGGGAGGAAATCATTAATAAATGTGAGACTAAGGCGCTCTATAACATTACCGTAAAATGAATCTGAAAAACGTTCCCGGAGCGGTATTTAAAAAGCCGGATATGGCATCGCAGGAAAAGCAGTACGGGGTTAAGGGAAATGTGATTCTTTTTATTTCACTCTGCCTTGTTCCTGTAGTGACACCTTCTCCGGCTTTTGCCGGGAAGCCCGATTCCCTGTTTGTCTCTGATGAATTGCTGGTTATTGATCTTAGGACAGATTTCATCTCAATTCTTAAAAACAGGGTCAGGGATGCTGAACCAGTTGAGGGAGAATTAAGATACTATTATCTCGGGAAGCCGGCAGTAAGTTTACATGTCAAAATAAGTCCAAGGGGCAATTTCCGTCTGCAACCCGGGAACTGCTCTTTTCCGCCACTGCTGCTGGATTTCCGCAAGGAGGATGTGAAAAATACGCTGTTTGAAAAACAGAACAAGCTCAAGCTGGTCACTCCCTGTCAGGAAGAAAAAGAGGTTATAGAGGAATATACTGTTTATAAAATGTATAATTCCGTCACCAATCTCAGCCTGAAAACCAGGCTTGCCTTAATCAGGTATTACGACACCGGGACCGACTCGGTTATGTTTGTAAAATACAGTTTCTTCATTGAGGACAAGGACAGGGCTGCTGCCAGACTTGAGTCGAAAGTGACAGAAGAATACGTTACCCCTTTTGATATTGATTACGACAATTTCAAAAAGCTCTCTCTCTTCCAGTACATGATAGGCAACAAGGACTGGCACGTAACAATCAGAAAAAACGTTCTGATTATGCAGCCAGATGATAAATCAGAAAAGCCGTTTGCGGTTCCCTATGATTTCGATTTCTCCGGACTGGTAAATGCCGGTTACAGTCAGTTGAAAGGAGTAAAACCCGATACGCCGCAGGAAAGGCGGCTCTTTAAGGGATTATGTTACGATTATGAAGAATTCAGGGAGATGTATGATTTTTTCCGGGAACTGAAACCCGTTTTCAGGAGGCTGATACGCAAGGCCATCCTGGTGCCTGCGGATGAAAAATATG
>JARKQN010000010.1 GCA_029974835.1 Bacteroidales bacterium | reverse complement strand
CACCGATGAATTTGAGCCATGATTGATTCCCGATACAATCAGATCAGGATTTCGTCCGAGTATCGCTTTCTGTCCTAATTTCACACAGTCGGCAGGCGTCCCGTTGCAAGAGTACTCAATATGTCCCGGTTCCTCTTTCAGTTTATTTACACGCAACGGCGAAGTGATGGTGACAGCATGTCCCATGCCCGACATGGGTTTATCCGGGGCAACAACCAGTACATCCCCGAGTTGTTTCATAACTCCGATCAGGGTCCGTAAACCCGGTGCATGAATCCCGTCATCATTGGTAATAAAAATCAAAGGCTTATTCATTATTTTCAGATTACTTGATTTATAAACTTTATTGTCCGCAAATTGGTTCACTCAGTTTGTCTGGGAATCTTGTTTTCCAGACTTGTAACGCCGGCAGTAACAATAAATTTCATCACTTCAGCAGGCGGCGCATTGAGCGATGTGATATTTTCAACCGGCACAATAAACAGGTTGCCCGAAAAATTGTAAGAGTGTGGCAGATAAACGGCAACCTTCGTTTCCGGAATTCCCAGAATGGACAAATCCTTCTGGGTGATAAATCCCATTTTTTCCAGATTCGCTTCCCTGCTGACCTTGACCAGTACCGGCTCGGTAAACCTGCGCTCTTTACCCACAAATGCTGACATAAAATCCTTGATCGAGGTATAGATTATTTTTACAAGGGGCGCCTGGCTGATCAGCTTGTCGAGGTATGACAACAGGGGTTTAAAAACAATCGATGACCCCAGAAATCCGATCAGGGTAATCACGGCAAGGATAACCACTAAACCAAGCCCCGGGATTCTGAAACCAAGAATATTAAAAATTACATCTGTCAGTATCCCGTCAATAAAAGCAAAAGACACGACTATGATATAAATTGTCAGTGCAACCGGGGCTGTAAATAACAACCCCTGCAGAAACCATGACAAAAGTTTCTTGGAGATTTTATTTTTATCTCTCATTATTTACCGGTTTTTGGCTGATATTCTTTATCCGGTGATAACCGGAAATATTGTGCAAAGTTACGTAATGATCAGGTGGGAAAGCCAGAATGATTCAGTCTGGCATCAAAAATGCACTCCTGATATTATTCAGCAGCAAATTAACAGGATGACCGTATCAGCATCCGGCAAAGAAATCCGCTCATGGAGAGGCAACAGAGATAAATAAAGAACCGTTATTATCGATGATGGTCATATCTCCTGTATCCACAACACCGTCACCGTTTACATCTGACGAAATATAACCAGTAACAAACAAAGTGGCATCATTGTCCACAGGCGTCATATCACCGCTATCCACAATCCCGTCCTGGTTCACATACCCGGCATAAATCAAAAATTTACCTGACATAAACTTCAGATTGTTCCCATATGCCTGGGATGCTGATGATGTGAAATTATAATTTATAACCGGGCTGTTAAACGACAATGGCTGGCTGGTCCACGTCTCAATACTGTTTCTGTGTCTGACAACAAGATAATAGCTGTCCGAAAAAAAACCGGGAACCGGGGCCACGGCAGAACCATCAGTATTCAGGGGCACCGGAAAAGGACCACCGGCAAGCTCATAAGGCATAACCGCACTCCAGAGTTCGAGCAGAATCTGATCGGCAATGTCACCCGTAAACTGATATCCTTCTCCATTTTGCGCCTTATTCATTGACGTTCCGTTAAAAAGACCTTCCAGCAGTAAGGTGAGATTAAGTATCCTTTCTGAAGGCCCGTTGTTTGCAAGATAATTCTGAAGATAAGAAGTAAGATTCAGCGTATGTAGTTTTTGAGGCACATTAATAGTAAACTGATTAAAGTATTCATTGGAAATGTAAAATTTCAATCCATCACTGGTTGCAATTCCCTCAACCTGGTGAAAAGGAAGATTCAGACTGATCTTCCTTTTGTTGCCACTGAAAAAAGCAGTAGCATTGAAATCGTAAAGCAAATAGAGGAAAGGCTGCAACGATGAACTGTAGCCGGTTAAAACGATCATGCGTTCCTGTTCAAGCCAGGTTGAACCGGTAATCAATCCCTGAACATTGAATGTCGACCTCAATTGGGCAATATGCGTGCCGGGGATCTTGGGCAGCGCATAGACACTTGTCTGATTGCTTACCCATTGCTTCGTGAATAAAAAAATGCTGTCGGCTGAAACTATAAATGCTTCACAATCGAAATCAGTATTATTCCCTCCGGCCGGGTTAAAGTTCACCTGGTTTGAATACGAAAAATTAATGGTTTCAATAACAGGAGATCCGGACAAAAAAGAGTTTTTGCTTATTTTCAGTATTTTCAGATCAGTCCTGTTCCCGTTTCCATTGTTCCCGAAATCTCCGACATACAGGTATTCATCATCCTGTGAGACTTCCTCCCAGTCGGTATTCTGGAAACCAGTAAGTGGTTGCGACTGAAGAATACTCCCATTCAACGTATCGAGCGCGTATATATTGACATCTTCACTGTCATTGTGGGTCCATACCAGATTATTCCAAAAGATAAGGCCTGATGTCTCAGCAAGGGTATTCGACAAATTGAAACTTGCCACCGGGGAAACTGATGCTGCACTGTATGTACAACTGCCATCATTAGCCGTTGCATCAGGATTATAATTATTAGCCAACGGATCAGTGCATCCATATATCTGAGCTTTTGAATGGGTTGCGCCCATCAAAAAAACAACAAGACTTATGCTAAAAAAAATCTGCATAAAACTTTTCATAACAACTAAACCGTAATTTAAAGAATTTGTTTTGAACAGATTAAGCCCATTGAAATATCAGATCAACCTGCAAGGCTCCCCGTGCTATGTAAGGCATCCATTTAAAGAGTATCAGGAAACAGGCTTGTCATATCTTAATCCTGCTGTTACAATTGATCTGGTTGGCTGATAGCAGGTTCCGGATTGATAACCCGGATTTTCAGCGCAGCACCGGTTTGACAGATAATCATTTTATTGGCGGGCCTGATTATAGAGGCTGCCCTTCTGAAGCAGCCTCTATAAATTATGCTTACCCTGCCGGCCGGAAAGACACAGCAATTATTGACCCAACGAAACTACAATGCCAAGATTAAACTGGACAAAACCATAGATATACTTATATTCTGAATCGCGGGAACCTTCATCTTCATAAGTATATTTTTCAGTATCATTGGCATACCCGACATAAGCATCAAATCCCACCCTGTCATTTACAAAATAAGTGGCTCCGACGCCCAACCGGTAACCAAACAAAGAACTTTTATCATCCTCTGAATCACCCTCGCCCGGAATCCACCGCTC
>JARKQN010000004.1 GCA_029974835.1 Bacteroidales bacterium | reverse complement strand
CTGAATTATAATAAGGATTACCGAAAGGGCCAAAGACATTGGGAATAAGCATCCCCGTAAAAACTCCTCCCGAGCGGTCTGCCCATTCTGCGAGCAGGCGCCTTCCCTCCCGCTTTGATTTACCAAAGACATTGTCACGTTCTTCCTGGGTAGAGGAAGAGAACAGCACATGAGGCTTTACACCAGTTGTCTCCAAAGCTGTTATCAGTTTATTGACCAGCTCAATATTTGTATCATATATTGTCTGAGGATCATTGTGCCTGTTAAGAGCAGCCAGGTGAACTATTGCATCACACTTGCCGACAAAAGCTTCCAGTATGTTCTGATCCTGAAAGAAGTCATCCCTGAACGGAATTAATTCCACCTCTGTTTTCCTGAGTGACAGGTAATTAAAAAGATGCGTTCCAATAAAACCAACCTGACCGGTAATTCCTATCTTAATCATTATTAATTATTTTATTCCTTTCTGTAACCATGCCGGACAAGAACATAACATTGCCAGACTCCGGTCTGTTGCTTCTGATAACAGATTATCTGAAGTGATATGTGAATCTGAGGAACAGACCTGCTGAATTATAGTACAGTTCGCCAAAATCTGCCGCTCCGATTATACCTGCGACTATCTTCTCATTTATCATTTTATTCAGTTCCAGGTATGCTGAGAACTGTTTTCTTTCACCAAAGAGACCTGCTGAGCCCGGGTCCGGAATCCCGGTTGACTGTTCCTCGTCTGTAGTGTGGTATGTTCCATAGTTCTTTGACCATGAAGTTTTGAAAACATAATCAATGTTTTCAATTCTGCCCTCACCGCCGGCATGTAAAACCATCACCCGGTTGTTAACAAAGAAATTATCCGGATGAGTGGCCAGTCCGTCCCGCAGGTATGACCTTGTGGAGATGAAAGGTGAGCCCAGCCCCGTTCCGCCGTAAGACCACCCGGTAAGGTATTGTCCGTGGTTATAATATGGCTCGTAGTATGAGCCATATTCAGGTGACCATGGTCTTCCGGCCTGGTTTTTTGTATAAAGGAATTCAAAAAGGAATTTATTCCAATAAGTTTTCCCCGTTTTTTCAAGCCTGTTCTCAATCATCAGACCGTTAAGGCC
>JARKQN010000125.1 GCA_029974835.1 Bacteroidales bacterium | reverse complement strand
AACCTCACCTACACTCCGAAGGAGAAACTGACAGCAGGTGTTTACAGCATCGAACTCATCTGCCGCAATAAAACCATCGGAAACTGCAGGATAAGACTAAGGTAACATTACCCTCCGCTGAGGAAAATTTATCCTTAAAATAATTTTAAAAATTTTTGCATCTGTAAAAAATTGCTTATATATGACCGTTCGGTTAAACCTTTTATTTAATCCGTTTGGTTTAACCAAAATAAAAAACATTATGACTGAAGTTGAAAAACTTACCGAAGAGAAAATTTTCGAGGCCGCTACGGAAGTTTTCCAGGAAAAGGGCTTCGATGGCACCAGAATGCAGAATATCGCCCAGAAGGCCGGAATAAACAAAGCTCTCCTTCACTACTATTTCAGGAAAAAAGATGCTTTGTTCGATGCAGTCTTCCAGAAGCTTGCCGCAAAACTTTTCTCAAAGTTCGCACCCATCCTCGAGCCCGGACTGACGCTTGAAGAGAAGCTCCGGTTCTTTTTCCGCGAACATATAGAATTCCTTAAGGAAAATCCAAGGCTTCCTGCTTTCATAATAAATGAGATAAACAGGAAACCAGAGAGAATCCAGAGAATCATAAGGAACCTCGACTTTGAACATTTCTATAACGTTCTGGCAGAACAACACAGGGATGAGTTTGAGAAATACAACATCACCCCTGAATCTCTTCCCCAGATAATGACCTCCATTGCTGCAATAAGCATATTCCCGTTTGTGGCAAGGAATATTTTCGAGGTCATTCTGGGAAAATTCGGAATGGATTTCGGCAAATTCCTCGAAGACCGGAAAGATTTTGCACCCGAATTCCTGCTCGGAGCACTTAAATACAGGGAAAAATCAAAAAAAATCAAACCATGATAAAAAGAACTTCCATTGTTGCCTGCCTGCTTCTCGGATTAACCCTGCAGGCATTACCCCAGAAGATCATAACCCTGGGACAGTGTTATGAGATGGCCGAAGGAAAGAGTGCCCTGTCGGCTGAGAAAGGGCTGCACAGCACTATTTCGGCAATGAAGGACAGGAACCTTTCAAGAAACTGGCTTCCCTCACTCGACGCCGGTGCAACGGTGCTTTATAACTCCGAGATGATAGATCTGGGCGACAAATTCGCCGCAATCCCCATTCCGGGACTATCTGATTTAATAAAACCCATGCCTCACGAGCAGTACAAGGTCACTCTCGATATCACCCAGACAATCTACGACGGCGGCGCGGTTAAAGCTGCACGCGAAGTTGAAAACAAATCGCTCGAAGTAAATATTAAAGAGACTGAGACCGACCTGTATAAAATCCGTACCCAGGTAAACAATTGCTTCTTCCCGGTGCTTATGCTCGAGAAACAGGCTGAATCGCTCACTCTTTACAGGGAACTGATTGAAAAAAGGATATCGGCAATGGAATCGGCCCTGAGAAACGGGGTTGCCCTGGCTTCAGATATTGACATTATGAAAGCCGAAAAACTTAAGATAGTCCAGCAGCTTAAAGAGGTTGAGATTAAAAGGAGTGCCATGCTGAAAGTATTATCTGATCTTACCGGAACCGAAATAGGGCCGCAGGACAAACTTTCTCCTCCCCTGCCCGTAAATGATCAGGATTATGATCTTGCCCGCCCCGAACTCCGTTACCTCGACCTCAGGAAGGAGCAGATATCTGCCGGGATGAAACTGGCGTCAACCCGGCGCATGCCGAAAGCCTACGGATTTGCCACACTGGGTTACGGAAACCCTCCCGGAAATAACTTCCTCAAGGACGAATTTGCTCCTTACTATATTCTCGGGGCCGGTATAAAATGGAATATCTGGGACTGGAACCGGGTAAAGACCGAGAAAAACATCATGGCACTGGAGCAGAACATCCTTGACAAAAGAAAAACCGACCTCGAAGAGAACCTTCGAAGATTGCTTGAAGCCAAAAAGGCTGAAATAGTATCGCTTGAATATCTTCTTGAGTCGGACCGTGAAATAATTGAGCTCCGGAAGCGAATCTCCGCCTCGGCACAATCGAAATATGAAAACGGTACAATTACTGTCACCGAACTTCTTAACGAACTTAATTCCGAAAGGCAGGCCGGCGTTTCGCACGAACTGCACAAAATAAGCCTGGCACAGGCAAAAACAGAATACCTTAATATAAGCGGACAGGAAGTAAAGTAATTAAAATCCATTGCTTCCGGTCTCCCCATCTTTGCTCTGCAGAGAGGGGAACGGAAGGGGTGAGTACATGAAAACCAGAAAACAAAAACAATAATCATGAAAAATATAATCGTAATAACTTCAGCAGTAATCCTGCTAACGACCGGGTGTAAAAACAACCGGGATGTGGCTGATGCATACGGAAACTTTGAAGCTACGGAAGTAACGGTATCGGCTGAAACAAGCGGACGGATACTCTCCGTTCCCGTGTCTGAGGGTATGAAAACCAGCCGGGGAGATGTGATTGCAGTCATCGATACCACTCTCTTTCATCTCCAGAAAGGCGAGATTGATGCCGGTATAGCAGGTACTCTGACACGTATCAGCTCAATAAACGCACAGAACGAGATCCTCGCTCAGCAGATTGAAAATCTGATGGTCAACATCAGAAGGATCGAAAACATGCTTAAGGATGATGCAGCAACCCAAAAACAGTACGACGACCTAACCGGTCAGGTGGAAGTGCTCAGGAAGCAGATCGCGGCAAACAACACCCAGAAAACTTCCATCCAGGCCGAAGTGGCCGTATTAAATGCCAGAAAGGCTACTCTCCTCGAACAAATCATAAGATGCACGGTAAAAAGTCCGATAAACGGTACCATAACAGGCAAATTTGCCGAAGAAGGCGAACTTGTAACTGCCGGCAGACCTCTGGTAAAGATTGCCGATATGTCGGCGATAAAACTCAAAGTTTATGTCAGCGGCGCACAGCTCGGGAAGATAAAGACCGGACAGGAGTGCACGGTAAGAATCGACGACGGTAAGAAAGGATATGCTACCCTTAAAGGCACGATCACGAATATTGCCGAGAAGGCGGAGTTTACCCCGAAAATCATTCAGACAAAGGAAGAACGGGTAGCCCTTGTTTATGCCGTCACAATAGACGTAACAAACGACGGAACAATTAAGTCGGGTATGCCCGGAGAAGCGATCTTTTGATGCTGTCTGAAACCCTGTAAATATGAATCTTATAATTGAAGCTTCCGGTATTTCGAAAAGCTACGGCGATGTTAAAGCCCTGGAAGACATAAGTTTCCGGGTGGAGGAGGGAGAAATTTTTGGTTTTATCGGACCCGACGGTGCCGGAAAAACGACGCTGTTCAGAATCGTAACCACCCTGCTTCTGCCCGACTCCGGCACCATAACCATAATGGGTCTTGATGCAATAACAGATTTCAGGGAACTGCGAAGGCATATCGGATATATGCCGGGCCGCTTCAGCCTTTATTCCGACCTTACAGTGGAAGAAAACCTTGATTTCTATGCGACGGTGTTCGGTACCACGGTAAATGAGAACTATGATCTGATTGCAGGCATTTATTCGCATCTTAAGCCCTTCGGGAAAAGGCTTGCCCGCGATCTTTCAGGCGGCATGAAACAGAAGCTGGCTCTTTCGTGTGCACTTATTCATAAACCAGGGCTCCTGGTGCTCGATGAACCCACTACCGGAGTAGACGCCGTGTCGAGGGTGGAGTTCTGGGAGATTCTCCGGGGTCTGAAAGAACATAACATAACTGTTCTGGTCTCAACTCCTTACATGGATGAGGCGATGAAATGCAACAGGGTGGCACTGATACAGCAGGGAAAAATCATGGTCACCGACGCTCCGAACAACATCAGAAAAGGCTTTACGGGGCGACTTTATAAAATAAGGGCAGCAGACAAGTTCAGGCTAATCAATACTATAAGAAGCCACCCTGCGACTTCCTCGGCATACCCTTTCGGCGACTCGGTGCATACAACGTTTGTTAATGACATCATACCCGATGGTTTTGATAACTATCTGGAAATGAATGGAATAGATAACGCACAAATTACTGAAAGTGAGGCACATATAGAAGACCGCTTTCTTGAACTTATGAACAGATGAGGAAAAAGAATAGCACACGGATGACACCGATGCAACGGACGGACACGGATGACACCGATGCAACGGACGGACACGGATCTGATCAGCGAAAATCCGCATTATCAGCGTCATCCGCGTGCCATTAATTTTTTTAACATGTTTCCGGAAAGAAACAGAACACGGATGACACCGATGCAACGGACGGACACGGATTTGATCAGCGAAAATCCGCATAATCCGCGTCATCCGCGTTCCATTGATTTTTTAAACTAACCCTTTTATTATGGACGAACTTCTACATAGAGATCTGACAAACAAAATTCTAAGCTGTTTCTACAATGTATATAATACTCTTGGTTTTGGTTTTCTTGAAAAGGTTTATGAGAATGCTATGATGCTTGAATTGTTTAAAGCAGGATTAAATGCAGAAAAACAAAGGCCTGTAAAAGTATATTATGAGGATGTTCTTGTTGGAGAATACTTCGCTGACATTATAGTAGAAGACTCTGTAATCATTGAATTAAAAGCAGCTGAGGGACTTGTTGAAGAACACGAATTACAATTAATAAACTATCTGAAAGCAACTGAAATCGAGGTGGGATTATTACTGAATTTCGGTAAAAAGCCCGAGTTCCGAAGAAAGATATTTACTAATGAACGAAAAAGAATAGCACACGGATGACACCGATGCAACGGACGGACACGGATCTGATCAGCGAAAATCCGCATTATCCGCGTCATCCGCGTGCCATTGATCAATAAAATGAAAGAAGCAGTAATAACGGTTAAAAACCTGGTAAAGAAGTTCGGCAGCTTTGTTGCCAACGACAATCTCACTTTTGAAGTTTACAAAGGAGAGATTTTTGGTTTTCTCGGAGCCAACGGCGCCGGCAAAACCACAGCCATCAGGATACTCTCAGGCCTGCTGAAGCCCACATCGGGCGAGGTGACCGTAGCCGGTTTCGACGCCTCGCACCGGCCCGAGATGATCAAAAAGCACATTGGTTACATGTGCCAGAGATTCTCGCTCTATGAGGATCTGACAGTGAAGGAAAACATCATGCTTTACGGCGGCATCTACGGATTGGATACTGTTACGATAAGGCAGAAGACAAATGACCTTCTCGAAAGGCTCCGTTTCAGCGGGTATGCCGACAGGGTAATTGCCGGGCTCCCGCTCGGGCTCCGCCAGAAACTTGCCTTCGCCGTGGCGGTAATTCATGAACCTGAAATTGTATTCCTCGATGAACCCACAGGAGGTGTCGACCCCGTAACACGCCGCCAGTTCTGGGAGATGATCTATGAAACAGCTGCCAGAGGAATAACTGTCTTCGTTACAACCCATTACATGGATGAAGCCGAATACTGCGACAGGGTTTCGGTTATGAGCGAGGGACGCATCGTTGCGCTCGACACGCCGGAAAACCTGAAAAAACAATATAATGCGGAAAGCATTGAAGAAGTGTTTATCAGAATTGCCAGACCCGAAAAAGCCATGATTGACTGATGCTCCCAATATCTCCGCGTCTTCCCTCTCATCAGGGAGAAGTTTTCGGGGGGTGGGGCGATAAAAAAACATAACAAAAACAAGAAACCGGAAAAATGAAAAGATTCCTCGGCTTTGTAAAAAAAGAGTTCCTGCACATATTCAGGGATTACCGGACACTGATAATCCTTTTCGGAATCCCTGCGGCACAAATCCTGATTTTCGGATTTGTCGTCAGCACCGATATCAAGGATGCCGGTCTGGCAATCCTTGATCTTTCAAAAGACGAAACCACCCGGAAAATTTCAGGGAAAATCTATTCCTCCGGCTTCTTCAGAAACACGGGAACACTGAACGGGTACAATGATATCGGGCAGGTATTCAGGCAGGGCCGGACAAAAGCCGTTCTGATATTTGAAAGCGGTTTCGGTGATAAGCTGATAAAAGAGGGGCGGGCCACGGTCAGTATTGTGGCCGACGGTTCTGAACCAAACGTGGCAACACTCGTTTCAAACTACGCTTCCGCAATAATATCCGACTTCAACAGGGAGATGAATCTCTCTCTTTTATCGTCGTCGCCAGTGGTGCAGCCCGAGGTAAGGATGTATTTCAACCCATCCCTTAAAAGCCATTTTATGTTTGTGCCGGGAGTGATAACCCTTATTATGATCCTTATCTGCGCCCTGATGACTTCTGTAACGATCACCCGCGAGAAGGAATTCGGAACAATGGAGGTACTGCTTGTCTCCCCTCTGCGGCCCATACAGATAATCCTGGGGAAAGTCACTCCTTACTTCCTCCTTTCATTTATCAATATTATTACCATACTCGTCCTCTCATGGCTGGTATTCGGACTGCCCGTGAAGGGAAGCCTTGTGCTGCTGCTTCTCGAAACGATGCTCTATATTATGATGAGTCTGACGCTCGGAATACTGATCTCGACGGTTTCGAAGACAATGCAGCAGGCGATATTTATATCTGCCATTGGACTTCTGCTCCCTACTATTCTCCTGTCGGGGTTTATTTTTCCGATAGAAAATATGCCTAAAATTTACGATTACGTGAGCAGCATAATGCCGCCACGTTATTTTATTGTGATTATCAAAAACATTATGATTAAAGGAACCGGGTTTCAGTTTGTGTGGAAAGAGACACTGGTGATTGCATTAATGACAATTCTTTTCACCGTCATAAGTGTAAAAAAGTTCAGTTTAAGACTTCAGCAGTAGTGATATGAGAACGATTCTGTTTCTGATAAGGAAAGAGTTCCTGCAGATTTCAAGGAACAAATTTATTTCAAAAGCCATCTTCGCGGTGCCTCTTATACAATTGCTTGTTCTTGTTCCAGCAGTGACTTTTGAAGTAAAGCATATTGATCTCTGTGTGATGGATTTTGACATGTCGGCCGAGTCGCGCGATCTTATCGGGAGGTTCGAAGGTTCGCCTTTTTTCGGGGTAAAATACACTACATGGTCGGAGGATGAAGCGGAGTCTCTTTTATATTCCGGCAAATGCAACGCAGTAATCAACATTCCGTCAGGATTCGGCAGGGATCTGGCCAGGGGTAATCCGGCAAAGCTCTTTGCAGGCATTGATGCCATTAATGCAATGAAGGGGCAGCTTGCCTGGGCATATCTTAACGGGGTGATAAGCAATTTCAACGAAAGCATTATTTCGTCAGGCATGCAGCAGGCAAAAGCCTCCGTTATTCCGCGTACCGAAGTAAGGAACAGGTATTGGTATAATGAAATGCTGAATTACAAATACTATATGCTTCCCGGCATTCTGGTCATACTTGTGACGGCAATAGGTTTTATGCTTGCCGGGCTTAACCTGGTAAGGGAGAAAGAGATCGGTACGATTGAGCAGATCAATGTTACGCCCGTGAGGAAATCACAGTTTATCATTGCCAAGATGGTTCCGTTTCTTATAATAGGTCTGGCCGACCTTGCGCTGGGGCTGACTCTGGGGAAAATACTTTTCAACATTCCTTTTGAGGGCAGTTTGCTGCTGCTGTTTCTTGGCGCGGCCATATTCCTTGTAGCCGTACTGGGTCTTGCATTGTTCATTTCGGCATTTTCCTCAACCCAGCAGCAGTATATGTTTGTAGCCTTTTTCTTCATGATAGTATTCATTCTCATGAGCGGCATCTTCACCCCGTTTGAGAGCATGCCGTTATGGGCTCAGAAATTTGATCTGATAAACCCGGTCGCACATCTTATTAAGTTCAACCGCATGGTGATGCTGAAAGGCTCAGGTATTGGCGATGTGTCGAAGGAGTTGCTTCTTCTTTCCGCAATAGCAATCCTCTTCACAACCTTTGCAGTGAGGAGGTACAGGAAGACGGCGTGAATAGCGATACGAAGTCGTTAAAAACTGTAGTTTTCGGCATTGTGCCCTGCAGTTCTCTGGTCTGATAGTCCCGTTTTTTCCTCCGAATCTCTTCATCACAGCCTGCGAAAGCAAGATCTGCACTACTAAAGACCTGCGACCTTATGACCAGCCTTCTCCGCCAGTTGGCGGATTCGGCCGGCAGACAGCGAAGCGCCAGGAAAGCCCGAAGGGCGTAAAGACTGAAAAGACCGACGACCGCAAGACTAAAGACCAGAGATTAATACAAGCTTGGAACATGGAACAAACACAGATCAAGAATATCATATTTTTGACTACCAACCGTTATTAATTCGTTTTGCACAGGAACACTTCATTGAAGTTTAAATCCTGAAAATATGACAAATGTCATGTTTTATAGGGGGGGGTATTTCATAAATTTGATTAATTGTCTGTGTCGATGTCAATTGAATTGTCTGAATATCTGATATATATATAAAAGAAACAATATTTCATTAATGGGATGAATAAACTCGGTAACAAAAGAAAAGGGTATTCACCGGAACAACCATGGAGCTGGTTATTACATCCGATGTAACTCCCCTTTTCGGGGAGTAAAAGTATAACTTTTTTTGTCTGGCCTTATTATATTAACTTAAAAATAAACTATTATGAAACCCACATGTATTGCATACACAAACACAATATTATAATAATCAGCTGCATGTGTGTTTCATCATGTCATTAAAATAAATTATTATAAGATGAAAAAAATATCAACTATAGTAACGTTTCTTTTAGTTGCGGTAGCATTTGCAGGTACTTTATCAGCAACAACCGATAAGTCTGCAAATAGTGATTATAGCTCCTCTCCCCTCCCTTCTGAGAGAGAAATTAAAAGCTGCTATGATTACTTTGATAACCCATGGACTGGGAGTCAGGAAATTACCGATTGTCTTTATTGTTTGCCTAAAATGGTGGATAACCCCAGGTATCCGTTCAAATGCTATGGGGGAATAGAGTAAATTTTTCGGGGCGGTATTTGTCCTTATGATCATATACCGCCCTTTTATAATTATTAAACCAATTTTTTATGCTTAAACTGGTCCTCTTCTTAGTTCTGTTCGTAATTCCGTCAGTGTTATACCCTCAGGGAAAAGTTCAGAAGATAGTTTTTCCAATATCAAAGTCAGTCAGTCATAAAACCATATCGATACCTCCCAAAATCTATGCAAGCCTATCGACAATCCTGATTTATGAAAACTATCTTGTTTCAATTGAACCTGACTCAGATACAATTTTCTCCATATTCCAGCTGCCCGGTTGTAAATATATCGGCAGCTTTGGAAAAATCGGCCGGGGACCAGGTGAATTCTTTACTTTTGATGCCAGAAATGCTTTCGTCACCCAGGATGGAATTAAGTTTAAGGATACCAGAAACCAGTTTGTTGAAGTTAATCTACGAAGTTATCTTAAAACCGGGAAACCCTCACTGACCATTATTAAGCTTCCGGGCGAAATGGACACAATGAGCGACGGGTTCCAGTTAAATGACTCAATATATTGCGGAAGGCCATATATGGGCGGAAGGGACAACAAACCCTATATAAGGTGCAATATAAAAACAAAAGTTGTTGAGACATACGGCGAATGGCCAAACCTGTACCCGAAAGAGAGACAGAAGACATTCTGGACTCTTTACGGCGGCAGATCAAGAGTAAAACCTGACAAAACAATGTATGTATCTTTTCTTAACGTAATTAAAATGTTCAGAATATATGATTCTGCAGGTAATCTGAAAAAGGAAGTAGTGATGGAACTGCAGGATAACCTTTTTGACGGAGATTGGATAAAATCATATCCCGTTCTATATTACACATGTATCAGAACTACAAATAAATATATTTACGCTCTAAATATAGCCTGCCGGGGGCCTGATAGTCCGAAAACAATTCCTTCGCTCGAAATCTGGGACTGGAATGGCAATCCGGTAGCCAACCTTAAACTTGATATACCTGTAAGCCAGTTTGATATTACCAGAGATGGCAAGTCTGTTTATTGCATTGACTGGGTTACAATGGATAAAATCTTCCTATACGATTTAGGCGATATTATCAAATAGGGATGAAAAGACTTATTATTGTTATTGGATCCGGGTTCCTTGTATTATTCATCCTTAATCTGTATCTCCAGGCAAATCTCAGATCAAAAACAGAAGAACTGCTCAGCGTTAAGACTCATTCAGAACTAAGGAGTAAAGCCGACTCTGCCCTGATCGAAAATCAGAAAGAGGCTCTGCTGGCAGCCCTTTATTTATCAGACGATTCCGTTTTAATTAATATTGCAAAATGTACCTATTATGATGGCAATTCATGCATACTTGTTCTTTTTATTCAAAAGGATTACTGCTTTTCCTGCATCAGAAACATCCTGATGGATTTTGAAATCATTCAGAAAGAAACAGGATTCTGCAACATCTTCATTGTTGCCGGAGCGGGTATAGATGAATCTCTTGATAAACAGATTTATGATATCAAACCTGATTTGAATTTTTCCCTGATAAAAACTGGTTTTAGCCTGCCGGTTAACCCCGGGTTCCCTTTTGTCTTTATAATTGAAAAGGGCTGCAGGCTGAAATACTTCTTCATCCCCGGATTATTACCCGAGAAAAGGAGTGAATACTTTTTTAAATTGCTTACTGATTATCTTTCCCGAAATGTTTAAAAAATTGCAATGGGTGTTTTTACGTGCCGAAGGCAGAAAATGAAGCTCTCAAAATAAAGAAAAGGGTAATCGGTAAGTCTGAAAGAGGCCGGTAGCAGAAGCAATTGGCCACATTGGGTTCAGCGGTTCCGAAGTCCCTTGGTCCCGTTTTTTCCTCCGAATCTCTTCATCACAGCCTGCTAAAGCAAGATCTGCACTACTAAAGACCGGCGACCGCAATACCTGCGGCCCGTAAGACATACGTGCCCTTATTGCCTGCCTCTGTTCCCTTCAGATTTCCTGTAAATATACCAGTAGGCCAGCGGAATGAAAAAGAGACTTACCACAGTACCCAGCGACATGCCTCCGACCAGTGCAAGGGCCATCGGTCGCTGCAGTTCGGAGCCCAGTCCTCCCGCAAAAAGCATGGGAAAAGTGGACACAAGCGCTGCAAAAGCCACCATGAGAATAGGCTTCAGCCTCCTTGCACCTCCCGTATAAATAGCCTCAAGCAGCCCAGCTCCTTCCCTGCGCAGATTGTTTATCGCATCGACCTTCAGTATTGAATCGTTTATTATTACCCCCGACATTACTATAAGCCCAATCATTGTAATGATATTGATTGTTCCTCCAGTAAGCTTTACAAGCAGCAATGCTCCTGCAATATCAATGGGAAGTTCCAGCATAACTATCAGTGGCTGCGACAGCGATTCAAACTGCGCGGCAAGGATAAAATAGAGAAGAAGCACCGAGATTAGAAGTATCACTCCAAGCTCCATAAAGAGTCTCTGTCCCTCTATCAACCCGCCGCTGAACTGCACATCAAGCGAAGGATCGCCTGTAATAACCGAACGAATATTTTCCGTCACCCTGCCGGGCATATTGGAGCTTACTGTCATATTAACCGGAACATATTCTCCATGCAGGCCTCCGGTAATGGACTTATAATCATGTATTCTCCTCATCTCAACAAGGTCCTTTACCGGCAACCGGGTTCCTTTGCGCGTCCGCACAAATTCCGAAGTAATAATGTCACTCACCTGCCTCTCTTCACCCGACAAAACAATGGGAAGAATCTCGCCTGAAGTCCTGAGTTCACCTATGTTGCTCCTGTTAAGAGCGGTACGGAGTGTGGTATACAATACATCAGGATCAACCCCGTAAAGGACCATTTTCACCGGGTCGGGCCTGAGGAGTATCTTGTCTTCAAAGGGAGGAACGGACATCTCCGTACCGGGAAAGACTTCACGGAGCTTACCCACAACTTCCATCAGCTTCTCAGGATCCGGCCTCCTGTTCTCCTTTAAAAGACTCACCTCTGCTACAATAGGAACTTTGGTTGCCGAAAATATCTTTTCAAAGATATTCTGCTGAGGTGCAATTTCTGCCACCGACAGGGGATAATTTCCTGCCAGAAAGCCTTTTATATTCTCCCTTATCCTGCTGATATCCTCAAAGCTTTTTGCCTTTATGTAGATTTTTGCCTGTGTGTACGACAGATCATAATCGCGGTTGAACAGGAACTGCTGTTCCCCGATAAATGCATTGTTTTGCAGTATCATACCTGCCGATGCCGAGAGCATACTTTTACACCTCTCCAGGTTTTCCTCTATGTCGATGTTTTCGTTCCAGTCCACTGCAACAACTACCTCGTCCTGCCTTACTGCGGGAAACCTCTCCTTCTTCATGTCAACAAAAAGCCAGATCATAATTCCGACAAGCATCAGAAAGACAACAAGTGTGGCAGTGCGGAATCTGAAAAAGAAATCCATCCCCTTTTCATAGCTGCTTTCAATGCCTTTCAGGCTTATCTTTTTTACCAGCCCTGTAAAAAATCCTTCCTTCCCTCTTTTGTAGAACAGGTAATAAAGTGTGGGTAAAAGAGTAATTCCTACAATAAGCGACACTCCCTGGCCGATTACAATAGCAATTGCCTGATCGTAAAAGAGGGCTCCGGCAATGCCGCTCAGGAATATCAGAGGGATAAATACCGCACAGGTCGTAAGAACAGAAGAAACCAGGGGTGTAATCACCTCATTCGTACCCCTGACACAGGCATTCAGAAGGTTTTCTCCCCTGTCGATCCATTGCGTAATATTTTCTATTATCACAATTGAGTTGTCAATCATCATTCCGATACCAAGAATAAGACCGGCGAGGGAAACCACATTTACAGTAAGACCTGTAAGGTAGAAAAAGAGAAGGCTTATAACAAGTGTTGCCGGGATGCTGAAGCCTATTATAAGGGGAGATTTGGCATCCTTAAGGAAAAAAAACATCACGAAAAACGCCAGCAGCCCGCCGGCCCACAGACTCTGTTTAAGATTTGCTAATGAATAATTAAGCAGAAGAGTCTGGTCCTGAGAGATTTCAAATTCCATCTGCGGGTAATCTTCCCTGAACTGCGCCAGCATCTCTCCCATCTTTGCCTTCAGCACATCCATTCGGGCAGAGGCATCCTTGATGACAGCAAGCGTGATTGCTCGTTTCCCGTTTGAGAAGTATACCCCCCGGGGTCTCTCTTGTCTGATTCCGACTTCGGCAATATCGCTTAGACTGAAAAGCCTGCTGCCTGCTTTAATGAATATTTTTTTTACGTCATCGGCATCTTTCAGGTATGAACTGAATTCCAGGTTAAGAAGATATTTCCCGTCTTTAACCATTATGCTGCCTATGTTCAGGTTGTTGAGCTCCACCGCCCCTGTTAAATCCTGTTCCGTTATGCCGAGGCTTAACATTTTAGCCTTATCGGGCAGGATGTAGAGTTCTCTTTTTACCTGGCCGGTCATGTCGGCCATTGCCACCTCGGGAAGCTGTTCGATTCTTTTTTTGATGATTGTTCCGCCGAACTCACTCAGTTCGGTGAATTTCTCTTCACCCTCGAACCCTGTTGCAAGGGTGATGTTAACCATAAAGACCGGTATATCGGTGGCGCTTGCCTTTATTACCCGCGGGCGTTCAAGATCGCGGGGCAGGTTGTTCATGGCCCCGTCGATTTTTTCATTTACCTCCATAAATGCCAGGTTAATATTTACCCCGTACTTAAAGGTTAGTCTAAGCATTGCACTGCCGTTCCGCGATTCGGAGCGGAGATCAGCCAACCCCGGCACCTGCATAAGATTCCTTCTGAGAATGCTGACAACAGTATTCTCGAGTTCCCTGGCACTTACGTCAGGCCGCGACACGGTGACGGTGATCTCCGGGATGTCAACATCGGGCATCAGAGAAACCGGAAGCCTTCCGGAAGATATGATGCCAAGCAGGATGACTGAGATGAAGGTCATCAGCACTGCTACCGGCCGGGTTATGAGAAAGCGAACCATATTTCCAAATATTCAAAACTGAAATCAGCCATACCAATCCTGTTATATTTTTTTATATTCCTTTTTACTTATAGCTTATCATTACCCCATGTCACTTGTTCCATGTTTTTTCCTGAGCATCAACGGATGATAGAAAAGCAATCCGATCATGCTGAAAAAAAGTCCTCCTATGGTGCCTGCTGCAAGGTTGAACCAGAAGGGCTCATTCTTGCCTGTAAGCAGGAACGGAACAAGACCCACGACAGCTGCAAGCACAGTAAGAATAACCGGAATTATCTTGCCGTTGAAAGCTCTGATGTAAGCCAGCCTTTCGTCCATCTGCGGTTTTTTTCGCCGGATGCTGTTAAAATCGCTCAATATGTACAGGGATGAATTTACGACAATGCCGCAAAGCAGAATTATTGCAGCGAAGACTCCTTCATCGGGATTTATTTTAAAAATATGAAATGTCAGAAAAACACCGATCAGCGAAAGCGGAATAAGGCTTATCACCATCAACGGTTGTTTAAGCGATTCGAAAAGTACCGCACATATTATCCATATAATAATTACTACCAGGAATATCAGCAGATAGTTTGCCTTTTTCTCTCCTGATCTATAGGAATAGTCTGATACCCGGGCCGTGTATCCGAGGGGCAAAACGGAATTGGTCTCTTTTACATTGCGTTCGAGCAACATACTGCCCAGTTCATAGTTGCCGATGAAATCGTAAGTAACATAAATCACATATTGCTGATCCTCCCTGCTTATTGTATTGTCTGACACTTCTGTGTTAACTTTGGCGAAATCTTTCAGCTTCACCCCGGCCCCTCCGGCAAGGATAACCGGTTCGTTCAGAAAATCCCAGTAGTCATAACTATCAGCCTGCAATGTTTTAAGTGTAGCCGGGGCTGAAAAGCCGTTTATGTAAACATTTCCCGCGGGAGAAGTATTTGCCGATAAACGGTAAGCTCCGGCCCTGGCATCAATAATACCGGCATTGGCGGCCGTCAGGAACGACCTGTCCATAGTGAGGGTATTCCTGTAATTCTTTTTAACATTGAATCTGTCGTTGCCAGCCAGAAAAAACACCTCCTTTATTCTTCCTTTTGCGCTGGCTATCAGCCTTTCCCTCAGATCTTCGCAAAAACGATACAGTTCGTCATAATTATACCCGCGCATGGCTATCGAATATGTACCCCTTATATAGTCGCTGTAAACCTGGTTGCTGAAAGCCTTGCCCACTCCGTAAACCGAGGCGTGATAACTGCCGATTGCATTCATATAATCCTCTATCCTGAATTTAAGGATGTACGGAAAGATTGTAAAATCATGCTCAGGCCTGAAAGTAATGTTCACTGTCGCCTCTTCGGGGCTGTTTACAGTGGTTGTAAAGAGATCTATTTCATTGTACCCCGCAAGCATATTCTCGAGGCCCATGCATACATTGTTTATATCTTCTGTCGTCAGTCCGGGCTCGCTCAGTCCTATGTTCACCGTTATCCTTGTACGCTGGACAGCATCCGAACCTCCGTAATAATAATACCTGCTGTTTCTTAACTTGTCGTTGAAAAGCCTCAGTGTCCCGCCAAGCGCCTTGTTCACAACAGGCTTTACTTTCTGAACATATTTTGTGTTTCCGAGCGTCTTGTTGTAAAACTTCTGGAATTCCGTAAGCTCTTTTTCGGGCAAATTTATATTCCGGTCCGACGGCAGAGAGTCGGGCAGATAAAAAACAGGCAGGCCGAAAACCAGCACTGCCAGTATGATAAAGGCTGCCCTGTAACGGATTATGAAATCAATCGCCCCCAGGTAGGTCCGTGTCATTTTTACAATTTTTCTTTTTCGTCTTATCTCTGCAGAACTGTACTTCGGCTTCAGCCGTATTTTTTCAAGAAGGGCGGGGATGAAGAAGAGTGCCACGGCAAGAGAGACAGAAAGGTTGATGATGACAACCGCGGCGAAATCTGCCAGAGTAAGGCGGGAGGCCTCATCAAGAAAGAAAATCACCGAAAGTGCGCCGATGGTGGTCAGGGTCGCAGCAAGCAGTGATATTCCCACTTTCATATCCTTACGGTAGCGCAGATGATCAACCATCACGATGGTGTTGTTGATGATTATCCCGAACGAAACGGTTATGCCTGCAAGTGAATAAAGATGTATCTCAAGGCGGAAGAAATAATAGAAGATGAACGCGATAAAGATGTTAGAGAACAGGCTTATTGCTATGATGAGAAGATACCTCATCTCTCTGCTTATTAAAAGCACGAAAAGCAGAAGCAGTATCACCGACAGCAATGTTCTGAAAACATTTTTTGTTATTTCCTCTTTAATGAAAACAGTGTTATCCAGCGAATTGCGTATGGAGTATCCAGGAGGAAGTTCTTTCCTAATTTTCGCAATAACTTTCTTTACTTCGCCGGCCACCTTAATGTTATTCACATTCTTCCCTGCGCTTACATTAAGGTTGACGGTATTTAATCCGTTTATCCTGTAATAACCGGAAGGCTGGCGGTCTTTAAGCCTGACTGAGGCAATGTCTCCAAGCCTGACTATTCTGCCTCCAATGCCTGCAACAGGAATCTCGTTCCATCTTACAGTATCAGAATTATTCCCTGTAAGTGTAATGTAGGTTTTTTTCAATTCGCCCCCTGCAGATGCTTCAAATCCTCCACCCAGTTCCCGCTCAATCATGTAGCTTCTGATGGCTGATCTTATTGTTGATTCGGTAATTCCGCAGGCAGACAATTTGCGAACGTCGTATGATATTTCCCACTCACGCGGAGCAGAGCCGTAAATATCCACGCTGTAAACACCTTCCACAAGTGCAACGGCAGGTTTGATGAGTTCTTCTGCAACTTCGGCTAAATAGGACTGGCTTGCGTTCCCGTTAATCTGGAAGCTAAGTATCAGTGAGCCGGCACTACCTGACGAAGGCACATTCATTCTGATATCGGGGTAAGACACTTTTTCGGGAAGGCGTTTAAAAGCCTCTTTCATCAGGGAGGCCACTTCAAATCTTTTTGCCTGAAGGTCTGTTTTTTTATCCAGCTCAACGGTTACCGAACCTGAACCCTCCCTGGTAACTGACCTGACTTTTGTAACGCCCGTCACAGTAGAAAGAACTCCTTCAATTACTGTTGTGACTTCCTGTTCTACCACGCGGACAGGGGCATCGGGCCATATCCAGGTGATTGTGAGTGAAGGGAGGTATCGGGTAGGGTTTAGCTGAAGCGACAGAAGGGGCGTCATTCCGATACCCGTTATGACCAGCACTACAAACAGTATGTTTAGCCTGAAGGCTGAAACGAAAGATTGGGATGGAGATGTTCCCTTCATTGTTCCTTCACGACGGTTTCGTGGGCAAGGTTAATGTTTCCGCTTACAATAACCAGGTCGCCGGGCTCTATTCCTTCCTTTATGGAGAGACTGGAACTGTTTTCGGCTCCCACGGTTACGTATCTCCAGATTGCCAGGGAGTCCTGTCTAATAAATATCACATCCCGGCCCTGCCGCCTGACGAGAGATTCTTTAGGTACTACAATGGCGCCGGGAACGGGACGCCTTATCAGAACTCTTACATTCATACCGTCGATCAGCCGGGTGTTGTTCCGGAAGGCTGCCCTTATCCTGATCATGCCGGTCTCGTCAACCTGTGGATTTATCTGGGTTATTGAACCTGTAATTCTTATGCTGTCATTTACAAAAGGAATAATAATTACAGGCATCCCCTTTTCAAGAAGGATGAATTCCGATTCCGTGACAGGGAATTCCACCTCCATATTTTCAACGTCGGCAATGGTACAGAGGTTTTTGTAATTCTGAGAGGGGTTCCACCGGCGGGCATCAAGATCGGCTACCATGCCTTGGATAGGCGCGGTGATGCGCGTATTATTGAAATTGTATTCAGCCTGCGCGAGTGCTGTGAGAGCCTCATCCAGTCCGGATCGGATACGTGAAATTTTTATTTTGGAAGACGTCAGTCCGGCCGTATCGGACGCGGAAAAGTTGGTTAGAATATCGTCTCTGAAATTTATTTCGGCCTTTTCAAGGTTCTGGCGTGCCCGTTGCAGCTGTGTGCGGTATTCGAAATCTTCAATCACTGCAAGCAGTTCCCCTTCGTGTACCTTTTGACCGTTCTGAACATAAAGCTCCCGGATAAGACCGTTGACCTTAAAAGGTACGGCTGCCTTCTTCGAAGAGTATATTTTGCCGTTACTGAGCAGTTCGTGGTAGAATGTTGTTTTTTCGGCTTTGACGGTTTTAACCATTACGGCTTCGGGGCGCGCGGCCCGGCGGGCCATCTCTTCGAGGTTCTGTACCGGTTTCTGTTTGCACGATAAAAGAAAGAAAATGCATACATGAAAAAGTGTGAAAAGAAAGACTCTCATCATGACAGTATTAAAATCATCAACAATTTCACCTAAAATTAAGATAATTTTTTGTAAAAACCCTGAACTCAACTGATAAATCAGGTTCCCTAACAGCTTTTTACGTTTTGGAAGTCAAATGCCAAGTGAAGGAATAAAAAATTTTAACAACTTCCCAATTGCATCCTCTGGAACTGCTACATTTATCCGGACAGTAAGTTAAGCTAAAAACGCTTAATTTAACGGATATGAAAAAAAGAAGAAAGTATGATCGTGAGTACAAACAAATGGTAGCTGAACTCGCAAACGCAAGGGAAGATATTTCTGCACTTGCTGCAGAACTGGATCTTCGCATAGACCTGATCTATCGCTGGAGACGGGAAGCCTTGGCAAATTTGGGTGCCAGCTTCCCGGGCCAGGGAAACAAAACAATGACAGAGGAACAAAAGGAGATAGCCCG
>JARKQN010000123.1 GCA_029974835.1 Bacteroidales bacterium | reverse complement strand
TCATGTACTCACCCCCTGCCTTCGCAAGGCTCAGGCTTCCCCCTCTCTACGGCGTAGAGAGGGGGATTGAGGGGGTGAGTTCGTGTTGAACCGGAGTAATAAGGAACAGCTACTTTTCGGATTGCGGGTTTTTATCCGGATTCTAATGAAAAGAAATTAAACTTTGGTATTTCTTATAAGACTCGTTTCTTCGCATCCTGCATCCAAAGCATAGGAGATAAATATTTGTATATAAGAGATTTATTGAAACTGCAGATTGAAGTGGTCCCTGGACGGGAACCTGTTTGCGAACCTGTTCTTAAAGCGCATGGTAAGAAAACTTCGCTTTCTGATTTCAGAAAAGCATAACAGTTTCTTTCCGGTCATTGAATCTGCCCGGGCCCTTTTTCACTATTCAAGTATTGTACATCTCCCGGTGCAGGCAAACTCTTTGCCGGTAAATGGTATCCGGGCATATTTTGATTCTGTCCTGAATGCCTTGAAGCAAGGAAAAGAAGGATGATGGTAATGAATCCGGAACATTCGTTAATCCCACCTTTTTTTCCCGGTTACAGATGACACATTATTAATTTTTTTTCAGCATATTTCAGGAATTTTTTAAAAACGTAAAAATGAAAAAACTACCGGTTTTTTATTTTCTGGCGATAATACTGGTTTCAATATCCTGTAAGGAGTCAAAAGAAGCTATGCGATTCTGTGGATGGGATTATGATTATATGAAGCAGGTAAGGAAAGAAGTCAGGGACAGTTCTTCCGCGTTATTTACGGCATACAGAAAACTTATTGCCGACGCCGAAAGGGAAATGACCCGGGGTCCATGGTCAGTTACTTTTAAGAATACAATACCGCCCGGAGGAACCAAAAATGATTATATGAGTTATGGTCCCTACTGGTGGCCCGATACCACGAAACCGGACGGGCTTCCCTACATAAGGCGGGACGGGATCAGAAACCCTCAGAGCGGAGTCGACCGGCAGCAACTTGGTAACATGTTTGATGCAACCCGCAACCTTGCTCTTGCCTGGTTCTTCACCGGAGACAGGAAATATGCCAAAAGAGCAGTTTATCTTTTAAAAGTCTGGTTCCTTGAGCCTGAAACCAGGATGAATCCAAACCTTCAGTTTGCACAGGGAATCCCGGGGATCACTACCGGAAGAGGAATCGGAATTATTGATTTCAGAGGTGTATATTCTCTTGTTGATGCCATTTCTCTTTTAAAACTATCTGACGAATTGAGCAATGATGATTTTGAGGGAATAAAGAAATGGTTTTCAGATTTGTTTGTGTGGCTTACGACCAGTGACAATGGTCATGATGAAGATAATACCCGTAATAACCATGCTGTCTCTTACGATATTATAGTCAGCAGTATAGCAAGGTTTCTGGGAAATGATGAATATGTCGTGAGAAAAACATCCGAAATGCCTCAACGGCGTATCGAGCCTATGATTGAAGCCGACGGAAGACAACCTGAAGAACTCGTACGGACAAAAGCATTCGGATATTCCGTATCTAATCTTAAAAATTTCTTTGATGCCGGAACTATTGGGCTGAAAACGGGGGTAGATATTTTCTCCTTTAAAAACAGCAAGGGTGCTTCAATAAGAACCGCATTGGATTTTCTAATCCCATTTATTGGAATGAAAGAAAAGTGGCCCTGGGACGAAATAGGTGAATGGGAACAGACTGAAAACAACCTGGGAATAATAATACGCACTGCTTCTGTGATTTATAAAGATGGCCAATATAAGCAGATCTGGGAAGAGGTTTTCAGGGAGAGGTTAAAGACAAACTGGAGTCTGCTGGTGACTACTGGTCCATAATTGTTGAAATGAAAAAGAAATAATTTTTTCATTCTTTACTTCTGATTCAATTTATTCTTTTTAAAAGAACTTTTTACATGCCGGATTTTTGTCTCCATTCATTGGAAATGTTTTGAACGGGCAGCATTTTGAGGGACATAGCATGCTGTTACCACGGCGGGGTGCATTTCGAAAACAAAAAAGAAAAATAACCGCTGAAAATAAAATGATTGTAAGGTCTTTAACCTGAACCTGTATCCTTCAAACACAGAGCCCGAAAAGTTACAGATTTCACTTAAGTATTCGGATAGTCCGGAAAAAAAAGATAATAAGAGTTATTTCATTTGTTTGTTTATTTTTGCTCATTCTTAAAAACACTTTATGCAGCAGGGAGAATCCGCATTCAGAAAACGGGTAAACCTTTTTGACGGGGTTATGTTTGTTTCCGGATCAATGATAGGTTCCGGAATTTTTATTGTAAGCGCTGATATTGCCCGTAATGTAGGCTCCCCGGGGTGGCTTATGGTGGTATGGCTTATAACCGGACTGATCACGGTGATCGGAGCACTCAGCTACGGCGAACTGGCAGCCATGATGCCCAATGTGGGAGGCCAGTATGTCTTCCTTAAGGAAGCCTATCACCCTCTTGTCGGGTTCCTCTTCGGATGGACGACATTCCTGGTCATACAATGCGGTTCCATCGCTGCCGTGGCGGTCGGGTTTGCAAAGTTTACAGGTGTACTTATCCCATGGATTTCGGAAAAAAACATACTTTTCAGTCTGGGCCCTCTCAACGTAAACAGCACCCAGATTGTGGCAATGGCATCAATACTCTTTCTTACCTGGATTAATACGAGGGGTATCGTTACGGGAAAGACTGTTCAGAACATTTTCTCTTCAACAAAAGTCATCGTGCTTCTCGGCTTCATCATCCTGGGGCTGCTGGTATCGAAAGGAGCCGGAGCCTGGGATATCAACAGGGAAATCTTCTGGAAAGCAGCAAGGGTGGACGAGGCCGGCCAGATGATTCCCATTTCGGGTTTCATCCTCGTTGCTGCAGTTGGAATGGCCCTTGTAGGCTCACTCTTTGCATCGGATGCATGGTATAACATAACTTTCATATCAGGAGAGGTAATCAACCCCAGAAAAGTTGTTCCCCTCAGCCTGCTTTTCGGAACACTTATCGTTTCGGTTCTGTACCTGCTTGCAAACTTCGTATATATAAAATTCCTGCCTGTTACGGGCACCCCCGGTGGCGCGACGGTTATCGAACGGGGTATTCAGTTCGCAACCGACGACCGTGTGGCAACCTCTGCCATGAGCGTGGTGGTCGGCGACTATGCGGCAATCATTATGGCGGTGTTTATAATGATAAGCACCTTCGGATGCAATAACGGACTTATTATATCCGGTGCCAGGGTCTATTATGCAATGGCCCGCGACGGCCTTTTCTTCAGGAAGATAGGCCAGCTCAACAGCAAGGGAGTTCCGGGGCTCTCAATCACGGTGCAGGGTGTCTGGTCAATACTTTTATGTTTGTCCGGCACATACAGTAATCTGCTTGATTATGTGATTTTTGCCGTTCTTCTGTTCTTTGCCCTGACCATCCTGGCAATTTTTATACTCAGGAAAAAACAACCCGATATTCCGCGTCCATACAAGGCATTCGGTTATCCCGCAATACCGTCACTTTACATTATTACAACCACCGCAATAATGATTATCCTCCTTATCTTCAAACCCCTGTATACATTCCCGGGTCTTGGTATAGTACTGCTTGGAATACCTGTATTCTTTATCTGGGACCATAACCGGAGAAAGAACGGGATAAGCCTTATAAAGGAATAGGAGAGGTAAAATAATACGCGGTTTCTTCAGTTTTTTATATAAAAGGGTATCAATGCCTCCGAAAAAGGCAGGATTTTTGTATTGAGATACCTGTTGATGCTCTTTTTTGAAACCTGAAAGTGATTTTTAACGTAAAAAAAAATAAATGAGGTGCGATATGCGGATAACCGGTAGATTAGTCGGATTGATGGTGTATCCGGCGGTTATTCTGATGCTGGCCTCCTGCCTGAGGAACGACTATGAGATTCTCGATCCAGCAACGGCCGGTACATGGACCCTCTATACCACAGCCGACGGATTGCCGTCGAACCAGGTAAGCGATATCCAGACCGACAGCCAGGGAAACCTGTGGGTCTCATTCCCGGGTTACGGGGCAGCCAAATTTGACAATAACCACTGGACCTACTTCAGGGCAGCAGCTTCCCCTCTGTTAAACGACGGAGTAAATTGTGTGGCCGAAACAGCCGACGGCAGGGTTGTGTTTGGCACCATCGACGGGCTCTCAATCCTTGCCTCGAATAATGTGTGGTCCTCTTTTGTCGATCCTGCCGACGGAATGGACGTGACTGTAATAAAAGTTGCATCAAACGGCTGGATATGGGTTGGAACCCGCGAAAACGGATTCTACCTGAATACCGGAACAGGTTTTACAAAAACCCTTATTGCAGGGTATTCAAACATAAGATCAATTGAAGAGGGCCCCGGTGGCGCTATTTATATCGGCACGGATAACGGTATAGTCAGATATTACCAGGGGAATTATACATATATAAAAAAACCGGACGGACTGCCCGACGACAATGTCAGAGCCGTCAGGTTCGACTCAAAAGAGAGGCTATGGATCGGAACAGAAGCCGGGAAGAATGTGGTGTGGATAGACAGGAGAGGAATACACCAGCTGAATCTTATTGCCAGCTCCGACAGCGTAAGAATAAGGGACATTCATGAAGACAGAAGAGGACATATCTGGTTCGCAACCCACCGGAACGGAGTGTCGGTATATGATGGCGTTATAGCGCGGCCCGTGACGGAGATACCCTTCCCTGAAAACAGGATAAACTGCATAGGGCAGGATAAATCCGGAAACCTCTGGTTCGGACTCTATAGCAAGGGACTTCTGAAATATACACTGCCATTATATTGAAAATGAGTCATGTGGAATAAAAACCTGCTGCCGTTTGTAATGCTTCTTGTTTGCTGCTCCCCGGTCTGCCCGGAATCGGCTTCTGCTCAGGAAACGGGGCCTCGCGATAAATACACGATGCTCACAATGCCTTACAACAAACGCCCTCTTACCCTTTACGGGGGACAGTTTATGGCCTCGGCAGGTTACAAGTTTGCAATAAGGTCCCAGACTTTCAACAAGGAGGGTGATAAAGTGTATCTTAAGAATGCCGGTACAGGCTCTGTGTTCCATTATTACGTGGTTAATGCCAGATACGGGATTACGGGGTTCCTCGAACTGGGCGCGGAAACAAGCCTGATAAGGCATGGCATGAGGTCGCAGTCGGTCACATACGCAACCACTTCGCTTACCTCTGCCGAACGGGTCACCGTTAATGAGTTCAGGGAGGTCAAGGGAATGGGAGATCTTCTTCTGACGGCCACTGCCAGGCTGCCTCTTGAATATAAATGGTTCGACTTCAGCCTCACCGGCGGTTTGTACCTCCCCACCGCAAAGAATGAACAGGATAAACCTTCACATTCCGTTACTGACATCAGCACCTCCAACACTTATACGGTTAACTACAGGTATAATTACAGGTACGG
>JARKQN010000084.1 GCA_029974835.1 Bacteroidales bacterium | reverse complement strand
CTGACCAAATCTTCATCACACGCTGCCGCAAACCAGACTTCGGAATCCAAACTGATGGACTACTATTACCAGAGGTATGGATTATACGAGAGCCTCGAATACAACAATAAATTCGGTGATCATGCAATTCAGTCGAACCTTGTTCTTTACGGCGGCAAGACTTTTAAAAATGATGTAGAGGAACCCGAGAGACAGGCCAACCTTATCTGGCATACAAACTATAACCTGAAGGATAAATATATGGCCGAACTGGTGCTTACCTATGCAGGAAGCGACAGGTTCGCCAAAGAGAACAGGTATAAACTCTTCCCGAACCTTGGCCTCGGCTGGGTGATATCGGATGAAGGATTTATGTCGGGCCTCAGCGGGGTAGTCGATTACCTGAAGATCAGAACCCAGTACGGACAAATGGGCGTAGAAACATTCATATCGCCTTTCTATTATATCGACAGGCTCAGTGTAAATACATCCGGCGGTGCCTTCGGAGCTTATTCCACTGCACAATGGTTCGGAAGCACCACAGATGCAAGCGTTCCCCGAACGAGTCCGCAGAGAATCGGGAATCCAAACCTGTCATGGGAAGTGATTACTGAGTTTAACGCCGGTTTTGATGCCCTCCTTTTCAATAAGAAAGTGTCGCTCGAAATGACCTACCAGGACATAATTGATGATGGAGCGATTGTTCAGGTAAACAATGTTCTGCCATACACTGTGGGACTCCAGGGGGCAAGGCCGTGGTATAACTATACAAAAACCCGCGGTCAGTACCTGCTGAGCGATATTTCATACACGCAGAAAATAGGACAGCTTACTTTCACCATTGGCGGAAATTTCACAACAGGGGTGACGAAGAGACTGAAATATGATGAACCCAATTACAGGTTTGACTACCAGAAACGTACCGGAAAACCATCCGATGCAATCTTCGGTCTGAACTATCTGGGTAAGTTTGCCACCGATGCCGAAACGCAGCTCGTGCCGCAGCTTTTCGATGCCGAGCTGAAAGCAGGTGACCTGAAATATGCAGATATGAACAACGACGGGTTCATTGATGATAACGACCAGTCAATGATCGGCCATTCATCACCGAGATTATTCTACGGCCTTAACGCAATGGTCAGATACAAAAACATTGAATTCTGGATCACCGGCGCCGGCAGGGCATTCTACGATCTTGCACTCACCAACGATTATTTCTGGAACGGTTGGGGCGATGACAACTATTCAAATTTTGTAAAGGATAATATCGGTGGAAAATACCCGAGGCTTACCTACTACAAAGTGAATAACAATTTCATCACATCCGACTTCTGGCTTACAAAGGGTGATTATTTCAAAATCCAGAACATTGAGCTGGCATATAATGTGCCGCCAAAATCACTCGCATTTATGGGCGGAAGGGGAATGCGTATTTACCTGAGAGGTGCAAACCTCCTTACTCTTTCAAAGGTAAAGGATGTCGATCCTGAATCAATAAATTCAGGAGTGACAAATTACCCTCTGTTCAGAACATTCTCCGGTGGTGTTAAGTTTAATTTCTAATTCATGACAGCTATGAAGATAAAAAACATATTACTGACTACAGCCGCCGCAGCCTTACTGGGATCGTGCGTCAATTACCTTGAACCATATCCGCAGGGAAACTACGACACGGATATGCTATGGGATTACCAGAGCCTTGTACAGGGTCTTATCGGCTACTGTTACGACCAGGTAAACTCCAACGTGAGAAATTACACCGGAAATGAAGACATCTATATGGATGCCATTACCGACGACGGAGTTATTACCAGCTCAACCCACGTAATGCGCAGGTATGCCAACAACACCATGACGACTTCGCAGGATCCCTTTGCAACATACTGGGACCGCGATTACAGGGCTATCCGTAACTGTAACCTTTTTCTTAAAGACAGGAAAGGTTACAATACAAAATATGTCCTCAATATCGGATGGAACCAGCTTGTGAGAAACCGTCTGCAGGGCGAGGCATTTGCTCTCAGGGCATGGTTTGAATGGGACCTCCTGCAGAAATTTGGCGGCAAAGGAACCAAGACGGGTCAGATGCTCGGTTTCCCGATCGTGACTGATGTTTACGGCGCAACAGACATCGTAGACCTGCCCCGTAACACTTACGACGAATGCGTGGCGCAGATAATCCGTGACTGCGACTCGGCCATCAAATACCTGCCCATAGCACACCGCGACTTCCTGGTACCGGTGGCAGGCGACAGAGTATATGCCGGCGGCAAGTACTGGGGCCGCTTCGACGGTATTTCGATGATAGCCCTCAAGGCTATCGTTTACCTGACATGGGCAAGCCCCAGGTTCAATACCGGCAACGATGTGGCAAGATACGACAGCGCCGCCGTCAATGCCTACAAGGCAATAAACTTTAAACTGACTGTCGACCAGATCGCATCCGCAAACAGCTTCAGGCCAACAAACCCTGTTCAGTGGACTAACCCCAACTCACCGGAAGCTATCGCAATTACCCGTTATAACTCCTCAAACGATGCAATTGAAAGAATGCTTTATCCGGGCGGTTTCCAGGGTAACGGTCAGATAGGTGCCTCGAGGGAACTTGTTGATGCTTTCCCGATGGCAAACGGAAGGCCTATTGATGATCCGTTAAGCGGTTATGATCCGGACGATCCATATGCAGGACGCGATCCGAGATTCTACAGCGTGATATTCTACAACAACAGTCCGGTTTACAGGAATAACACCGCCACACCTGCCAACCTGATGTACACTTTCGAGAACTGGAACAGCGGTCCGAACGGACCCGGCAAAGATGCCTACGGGGCGAAACCCACAAACAGCCTTACAAACTTCCATATTAAAAAGTTCATCTTTGCAGGTCTTAACTGGTCCGACGCTTCAATCAACCGTCAGCCGCATTACCGCTACCTGATAAGATGGGAACAGATGCTGCTTACTTTCGCGGAAGCAGCCAATAAGGTGGTCGGACCACTTGATGAAACCAGATACGGAATATCTGCAAGAACAGCCATTCAGTACCTCCGGGCAAGGAAGACCTACGATAACGCTAACGGACTTAGCCCGGCCGTCCCCGGAGCTCCCGATGCCTACCTCGTTGAGGTTGCCGATGCCGGAGCAGATGCCTTTGACGCACTTGTAAGAAATGAAAGAAGAATTACTTTGTGCTTCGAGGGAGTAAGATTCTACGACCTCAGGCGCTGGACCACCGACAATAACTGGGAAGCTGTGATTAACAAACCGGTACACGGCGTGACCATTACACAGAATTCTGATCTGTCGTTTACATACGATACCACTTATGTCGCCGACCAGAGGAAATTCCCGTCACCGTGGAACCCGATACCCTACAATGAGGTATTGCGTATGAGCAAGCTGGAACAGAATGCTGGATGGCCTTCATGGAACTAAAAACTATTAAAGGAGAAACAATATGAAAAAGTTTATTGCTTTTATAATTCTCTCCGTGGCTGCAGTGTCATGCTACGAGGATTATATTCTTGACTACGTTTACACAGGCATCTATTTCCCGTACCAGATCGATGTAAGAACATTTGTGGTGGGCGAGGGAATGCAGATAAAAGTAGGTGCTGCTCTTGGTGGCGTAAGAAAGAATACCATTGACCGTGAAGTTACCTTTACACTCGATCCGGCTCTTGTAACTCCTGCAATTCTCGCTCAGATGAAGGGCTCTTCCTACGCCCACATAAAAGATCCGGCAACACCGGTGGCAACACTCCAGGTTATGCCGTCAAATTATTATACCCTGAGCAATAACAGCAAAATGATAATTAAGGCAGGCCAGCACATGGGTGATGTGGTTGTAAAACCCGATTCGGCAAATTTCCTTAACGATTCGGTTAATACCATTTATGCAACTTATGCACTGCCGTTCTATATTCAGAATGCAGACGCCGATACAATTCTGGAAAACAAAAGGTATAATATCGTGGGCCTTAAGTTCGAAAACATGCTTTACGGTTATTATTGGCATGGAGGAGAGGCAAGGATAGAACGTCCGGGACTGCCCGATTCAATCTTTACCTATAAAACCGAAATACCAACCGCCGAGGCAAAGATATGGATACTTAAAACTGTTGGTCCTTCAACGCTATATGCCAACGGGTACCTGAACCAGGTAACCAGTAAAAATGAAATGAAACTCGTACTTAAAGGAAACACGGTCTTTGTATCGGACGGAGCCGGTGCCACCTACACCATCGAACCCGACGGTGAGAGCACATTCAACAGGTCGAAGCTCCTGCAGGACAGAAGAATCTACCTGAAGTACAAGTACCTGAACCCCGGCAACGGCTGGACTTACCATTGTACAGATACCCTGAGATTCCGTAACAGATTCAGGGACGGTATAAATGAATGGCAGGATGAAAACCCTGATCATTATAACTAGAACCTGATGAGGCAATAACTTAAAACCAATATTGCCGGTTGTAATAAAAGCACCGCTTCTTATGGGGCGGTGCTTTATTTGTCATACCTTCTTCAGTTTATGCGACTCGCCGCGGTTAATACACAAAAAAGCTAACAGGAGGTTAAAAATAAACAGGTCCCAAAATAACCCGGCAGGAACACAAGCTGCCGGAGAAAAGGTATCGGATAATTCTGGATTTTTTACGTCTATGGTTAATAAATCATCTCTGATTCTTCCGCTTGTGCTCTGCTCGGTTTTTATCAGTGCGCATAACCCCCGCACAGACGGCTACCGGGGTATATGGTTCTCCCTGGGTCAGTTCTCGGAATATGGCGATAAGTATTCGGGCGGCCTTGGGACATATACTGCCAACCATGTCCCGGTTGCGGTATATTCTCCCGAAGCCGGCAAAACCTTCTTTGTCTACGGAGGTACAACCGCGGCCGGGGAAAGACACCTTCTGAATATGATCTCTTATTATGATCATAAAAGCGGAGAAGTGCCCAGGCCTGTGGTTGTGCACGATAAACAGGGTGTGAACGACCCTCATGACAATGCAGCCCTGTCCGTTGACGGCTCAGGTTATCTTTGGGTTTTTGTGAGCGGCAGGGCACGATCGCGGCAGGGATTCATCTATAAAAGCCGCGAGCCTTTCAGCATAAGTGCCTTCGACCTCGTCAGGGAGGGAGAAATTACTTACCCGCAACCATGGTATGTGAAAGACAGGGGGTTTATCCTGATGTTTACAAAATACACCGGCGGGAGAGAACTCTACTGGACAACAAGCCCTGACGGCGTTCACTGGGAAACCGAAAAAAAACTTGCAGGCATGGGCGGCCACTATCAGGTAACCAACATGCTCGGGAATAAACTTGTTTCGGCCTTTATGTACCACCCGGGAGGTAATGTGGATAAAAGAACCAATCTGTATGCCGTTCAGACCGAAGATTTTGGCAGGACATGGAAAACAATTGACGGTAAAGTAATTAAACCGCCTCTTACCGACCCGCATTGTGAAGCCCTGATAAAAGACTTCGAAGCTGAAGGAAAACTTGTATATATAAATGACCTCAACTTCGACAGCGAAGGTAACCCCGTAATACTGGCTGTGATAAGCAGAGACTACAGACCAGGTCCATCCGGCGATCCGCGGGAATGGTTTATCATCCGCTGGAAGGCGGGCCGATGGACTTTCAGTAAAGTGTGCGAATCAACACACAACTACGATATGGGATCCTTATATACGAAGGAGAAAATATGGAGAATCATCGGGCCGACAGAGCCCGGTCCCCAGCATTTCGGTACAGGCGGAGAGATGGCTTTGTGGGAAAGCAGGGACGAAGGTATAACATGGAAAAGAATACGTATGATCACCTCAGAAAGTATACGTAATAACTCATATGCCAGAAGACCTCTGAACGCACATGATGATTTTTATGCTTTATGGGCCGACGGCGACGCCGGTAAACTTTCTGAATCGCACCTGTGGTTTACAAACAAAACAGGGCTTAAAACCCGCGAACTCCCTTATAACATGGAGGCTGATTCACAAAAACCGCTAATTTTAAGGAAAAATGCTGATTCCAAAAGCCGGTAAATCTGATCCGGGGCCGCAATGGTATTCTGGCTGAATTCCGGCATAAAACCCAGAGGAATGGATTTAAATATCAATACTATGAAACCTGTTGGATTATTCTTTGAAAATTTTTGCGTCCTCCGCAGTTTAGGAATTTTTGTCTGTAAACGGCAATATTTATTTATTCTGGTCGCTTTGATGATGTTCCCGGTTGTTTTCGCCCAGAAGCCGGAAGACGTCTACCATAAGTCTCTGAAAGAAGTGCTTGCGGATGCAGAGGCACGACATGAAGTTAAAATTCAATACAGCGAAAGCCTGGTAAAAGGTATAGAGGTTTCTTTTCCTACCTGGCGATACAGGGCAGATGCGGAAAACACCCTGGCAAACATTCTTCTCCCGCTCGGACTGGTTTATGAGAAAACCGGTGAAAAAGAGTACACTGTTACCAGGTTTAGTTATTACCAGCGTCCGGTTGAAGAGGGGAGAAAACATCTCGGGCAGCTTCTGGCCGCCTGCACCAGTGCGGATATTTGGGAGGCCAGGAAGGAAGAGCTGAGAAAATGTTTCCTTGAACAGCTTAAGCTTAGTCCCTTCCCGGCAAAGACACCTTTCAATCCCATTGTTACGCCTGAAAGGAAATATGACGGATACACGGTAAGCAATATTGCCATCGAAACGATACCCGGCGTGTACCTGTGCGGTTCGCTCTACAAGCCCTCAAAAGGCAGGGGACCTTTCCCTGTAGTGCTATGCCCGTACGGACATTTCTCTAATCCCGATACAAACCTTTACGGTCGTTACAGGCCCGACATGCAGTACAGATGCGCCACACTTGCCAGGATGGGGGCGGTTGTTTTCAACTACGACATGTTTGCCTGGGGCGAGTCAAGGCTGCAGTTCAGCAGCGAACTGCACAGAACCGGTCTGGCTCATACCATGCAGACCCTGAATTCAATCAGGGCTATAGATTACCTTGTTTCACTGCCTTTTACCGACAGTAAAAGAATTGCCATAACCGGCGCTTCGGGCGGAGCTACCCAGGCAATGCTTGCAACTGCCCTCGACGGAAGGATATCGGTCAGCGTACCTGTTGTAATGGTTTCTTCGTATTATTACGGGGGCTGCCCTTGTGAAAGCGGCATGCCTCTGCAGACATGTACCGGCCTGCTTACATACAACGCCGAAATAGCTGCCATGGCTTCACCACGCCCTATGCTGGTGATTTCCGATGGCGACGACTGGACAAAACACGTGCCTGAAATAGAATACCCGTATCTTCAGAAGATTTATTCACTCTACAACAAAACTGAAAACGTTGAGAATGTGCATCTGGCGGCTGAGAAACACGATTACGGAATTTCCAAAAGGCTTGCAATGTATGATTTTATGGCCAGGCATCTTGGGCTCAATACCGGCCTTGTAAAGGACAAAGAAGGGAAGGTTGACGAGTCGAAGGTGACCATTGAGACATACGACAAGCTCCTGGTGTTTGGAAAGAACGGCAGGATGCCCCAAAACGCGCTGCATACTGCTGATGAGGTATGGAAGAGGCTGGAAGAATTACGGCAAAACCATTAATGCCCGGTATTTTTCTGAGCTGCAATCCTCTTCAGCCACCCGGAATATTTTTCCTTAACTTCTTCAGGAGCATCTGTATACCAGCTGTAACCGTTACGCCTTTCGTAACCGATCTCTTCAAGGCTCTTTTTCTTTATGCCGTCGCGGTCGCATACGAAAGGCTCGCCGGTTTCCAGGTCGTAGAACCGTGCCCACATGTCCCCTGCTGCGGGGTCATGCACTATTCTCCGGTCTCTCTGTCCCTGCTCATTTACAAAGTATTCCCACCGCGTATTTTTAAGCCTGTGTGCGTCGAACCACTCCACTGCGCCGGTCACTGCCCTGATCACTTCCGGCGAAGGTTCAGGAATCTCCATAAGCAGAAGTACTATCCCGGCCGATTCCGATCCGCTGAATGACGGAAGTTCATACGACCTTGCAGCAGCAGGCTTCAGAGTGAATTCATCATGCTGGGCACACCATACTGTGGGTTTGCCGTCGGCAATTATCTGGGTTTTAAGAATACATTCTATTCCAAGCCGGTATGCCCTCTGTGAACGCGAAAGCAAAGATGTGTCGGTTATCAGGCTGAAATTGTACTTCTTTTCGTTTATGTCTCGTAATAACCTGAGGATATTGACAATAGCATTGTCGTTGAATGTAATATGAGTGTAATATCCCTTTCTCAGCGGCCAGAACATGGGCCATCCTCCGTTTTCATACTGCGCATCAAGAATAAACCTCAACCCCCTGTTGAATGATTCCCGGTATCTCTTATCCGGAACCTTGACGTACATCTTTTCAAGAAACCGCATCTCTGTGGTTGTGGCACTGTTGTCGAAGATGGCATCATTGAGTTTCTTATCCGTGAGTACTTTCTTTCTTTCTTCTTCAGTTAAGGGAAGATGTTTCTCAATATTCTTGGGCCATCCCCCGGCATCGCGCTGATAAAGCAGGATGTTCTCAGCCACCCTGACCGACTCTTCCGAACCGTACCAGCCCACGGGCATGCGCGTTGCCACATAGCCCCATGACAGCTTTGTTATGTCAGTTTGCCCGACCGCCACGAAGGAGGACATTAGCAACAGAATTGCCATTAACATGCCATTTACCGTTCTCATATTTGCAAATATACAAAAAGGGGTATTTTTACTCCCGTGCAGTTTCATTTTAAAAACATTATTATCTTTATCCTGATTGAATTGAAGAATCAGAAAAGCATGAATCTCAACCGGATATTGCTTTTAACGATTTTATTAAGTCTTTCCGGCCACATCAATCGAAGTCTGACGGCCCAGAATCCGGTGGCGGACGGTTATATGGGTATATGGTACAACACGGGAGACAAAACCGAATACGGTTACAAGTTATCGGGCGGCTTTGCAACATTCGGTTCGAGACATGTCCCTACCGCCATCTATTCTTCTGCTGCAGGCAAAACATTTTTTGTTTACGGAGGCACATCATCACCGGGAGAAAGCTCTCTGAGAATAATGATTTCTTATTTCGATCACAGAACAGGAAAGGTGCCAAAGCCGGTAGTTGTTTTCGACAAGGGAGGAGTAAGGAGCCCTTACGACAATGCATCACTATCCATCGACAGCAAGGGTTTCCTGTGGGTATTCGTCAGCGGGTGGATGAGAACACGCCCGGGACTGGTTTTCAAAAGCGTCACCCCCTGGTCGACTGAAAAATTTGAAGAGGTAATGATTAAGGAGATGTCATTTCCGCAGCCATGGTGGTTTCAGGAAAGGGGATTCCGGCTCCTTTTTTCGAAATACAGGAAAGGCCTCGATCTTTATATTTCGGAAAGTGCTGACGGCCTCGAATGGAGCGGGGACAGGGCGCTGGTTTCAATGGGCGGTACAGGTTATGTTTCTGCAGTAAACAATAACAAAATCTATATTGCCTTCAATTATCACCCGGAGGGAGACTCTGACAGGCGAACCAACCTTTACCTGATTTATTCCGATGATTTCGGAAAGACCTGGAAAAACGCAGAAGGAAAAACCATTCAGACTCCGCTTAGGGATATTAAAAATGAAGCAATGGTGAGAGATTACCTCTCGGAGAAGAAGCTTACATACATCTATGATATTAATTTCGATGGAGATGGAAACCCTGTTATACTTGCCTGCATAGGGGGAAGTGTGATCCCGGGACCTTCGGAGATACCACGTGAATGGGTGGTGGTGAGCAGAACAGGCGGAAGCTGGAGTTTTAGCAGGGTCTGTGAACCCGACAATAACTTTGATGCCGGAACCCTGATTATCGATAAGGATATATGGAAGGTAATAGGACCTTCCGAACCGGGCCCGCAGATTTACGGCGTGGGAGGGGAGATAGCCGTGTGGATAAGCAGGGATAAAGGTAAAACATGGAGTAAGCAGAATGATGTAACATCCGGAAGCCGTTTTAATAATTCTTATGTACGGCGGCCGTTGAATGCCGGCAGGGAATTCTATGCATGGTGGGCCGACGGCGATGCCTATAAATTTTCGGAATCACGAATATACTTCACCGACAAAAGCTTTGGGAAGGTCTGGATGCTGCCCTACAGTATGTCGAAAGATTCTGAAAAACCCATTAGGATAAAATAGTCAGGGCAGGCCGTAAAAACCGGCTGCATTATCATGTAATATCATCCTCGCCACTTTGAGCGCCTCGCCTGAAGTGAAATATCCGTTCATGACTTTTTCTGCCAGCACTTCAGAAATCACCTGCTTTGCCAGGAAATACTCCGCGTAAATGTTTTCAACAATGTTGTAATCACCCCCGAAAGCCATAATCTTGGAAACAGGAACAGTTTCAAGCCACTCGGATAAATACCTCTTGCTGTAGGAGGGAGATATCGCATATACCCAGTTCATGTCGATGTAAACATTCGGAAAGTTCTTTACTATTGCGGATAGCTCCCCGCCAAACGGGTAGCTGCCGTGAAAGAGTACGAAGTTTACGCGGTTATACTTTAAAAAGATATTTGACAAAAGCGCGGGATCGGAGTTCCTGATGTTATTGCCGTTGCCGGATAACAGTCCGGTGTGAATGGCAACCGGTTTATGATATTTGCCGGCAAGTTCCATAAGTTTGTGAAACATGTAATCCTGGAGCGGTTTAGCCTCGTTTAGAGTAATGACAAGTCCTTCATCGCCGGCAGTAAGCCTTCTGAAGACTCTCCTGGCTGAATTTATATCGGGTTCATCGATGCTGAGAGGCCTGTTGTAGGCAACAATTATCTTAACCGCCGCCATACCCTTTTCAGTTCCAGTCACAAATTCCCTCTCCATCGATTTTACAAAATCCTCAAGAGTGAATATCGGCTCGACCTGATTCATGGCAAGAGAATCAATTGTGAATTTGGCTCTTACATTCAGCCAGGGGGTGAACCTTCTGACATATTTTATATAATCCCTGTTCTCTCCAAGGTTTTCGCCATCCTGTATCAGGTATCTGATTCTGCAGGAATCTCTCAGAATTATGTCAAACCAGTTGTTCCTGAAGTTGGCTTCACGTATTTTTTCCGAAAGCCTCTCCACGGTAGTCTCATTTATCTGCCTTATTCCATATAATCTCCGGGCGGCTATCCCGGCAATCCTGTTAAAAGATGTGTTGAAGGAATTGTCCCAAAAAGGTTCAATCCTCTTCCATTTCTGCAAAGGAGAGATGTTGCCGTTGAAGAGCGTATCGAAATATGAGGCGGGCATGCCTGCCGAAATAAGGTCGTTGTAATAGTGATGATTAAGAAGCAGGAAAAAATCCAGGATATGGGTTCTTCTTAAAAGCGCAGGATTGAGCAGATGCTCATGCGTGTCAATAATTTCAAGGGTGTCGATATAGCCCCTGATTTTACCGTAAACATCTGAATAACCTGACAGATCCGATGACTGCGGGTATGCAACCTGACATGAAACCGGGAAATAAAGGCATGAAAAGAAAATAATTCTTTTGAACGCAGGGGGAAATTTAAGAAAAGCAGGCATAAAATCCCGGGCTGTTATTATTTCAGGTCACAAAATAGACACAGATTTAAGAGATTCTATTCCGTTATTAACCTTATTTAACTTGTTTTAACTATACACGGATTCTCTCTCTGATAACCTCTGAAAGGGATGATGATTTTTCGCAGGATTTTCCCGGTTCAATGGTTGCCGCCCCCTTTAATCATTACCGGCTGTGTCCATGCAGTTTTACCCTGTCTGTCAGTGACCTCCGCCCTTACGTACAATTCATCGCCATTGAAAAGGTATGATGCATCTTTGCCTGCTTCCGATCCGAGTAATTTTCCGTAACGGCCAAAGAATTTTATGGTGTCTCCGTTTTGTGAGCTGACATGAAAGCTCTTCCCGTCTGTCCTGGTAAAATCCAGTATTACACCTGTGGTGGGGTAGAAGTTGCCCGACCGGATACTCTCAATGATTTCAGACTTTGACAGAGATTTAGCCTTTACCATTATCCAGCCTCTTCCGACCCTCTGTCTGCTGTAATGATTATCATCGGCTGCCACCGCGTATATTATTCTTCCGCCGGGTTCCGACATAACACTGTCCCACAGTGCTATAGATGCCGGAGTATCCAATAGCCTCCCCCCGTTTACAATCTCAATATGGTTCAGACCTTCTGTTTCAATGAACTCTTTCGCAGTCACAACGGGATCCATAGGATGGTTAAGAACCGGCACTCCTCCTGCCGAGAGTGTCATCGTTACAGCCTCCCTGAGGCTCCTCTCCCCTGAAAGAAACCTGTCAATCCCGAGGGCCGTGACGTGCCTCGACATGCTCAGCTCAAGTCCGCAAATCATTATAAAGTTCTCTTTCGGGCGGCTTAATCTGTCGTAGCAGAAAATTTTTCGTTCCAGCAGATGGTTGTTATGTTCCGACAGCAGCAGGAAGTTATATCCTGCTTCCCTGTACCACCTGGCAATCATCGGCACGTCGTTGATTTCACTGTCGTCGGAGTACCGGGCATGTGTATGTGTATTGCCGCGGTACCAGAAATAACCATCACCTGCAGGTATCTGTGCTTCAACAGAAAAAGTGATGGAAAAAACAGTTATTGTCAGAAAAGCTTTTACCGTACAGGCTTTCATGGTGTAACTTTTTAGGAAATTTAATACCGGTTATCCTGTATAAAATTAAACGGTTCGTAATTAAAAATGTTCATCGCCAATGTTATCTCATGCTAAAAAACTTTAATTACCGGGATTTTAATTTGCTTTTAGCCATAAAAAATTAATTTTGGGTTTTTCCTATTACGGGGATTGTATGAAAAAAATTCTTATTACAGGCGGGTCAGGTTTTGTGGGTTCTCACCTTTGCGAGAGACTCCTGGCAGAAGGGAATTATGTCATTTGTCTCGACAATTTCTTTACAGGCAGGGAGAAAAATATACGGCATCTCAGGAACAACAGGTTCTTCAGGGTACTGGAACAGGACGTAACCGAAAAGATACACCTTGCCTGTGATGAGATTTACAATCTTGCATGTCCGGCATCACCGGTTTATTACCAGCACGACAGTATTAAGACGATAACCACTTCAGTAATCGGGTCCATTAATGCTCTTGAACTGGCCAAGAAGACAGGGGCAAAAATACTGCAGGCATCCACAAGCGAGGTTTACGGCGACCCGCAAGTTCATCCTCAGCATGAAGGCTATCACGGGTATGTGAACATACTCGGACCGCGGTCGTGTTATGATGAAGGGAAAAGATGCGCCGAAACTCTCTTTATCAATTATCACAGGCAGGAAAAAATAAGGGTCAAAATTGTAAGGATATTCAATACCTATGGCCCCAGGATGAGAAGTGACGACGGAAGGGTAGTTTCAAATTTCATCGTTCAGGCCCTGAAGGGAAACGACATTACAATTTTCGGTGACGGCTCACAGACAAGAAGCTTTCAGTACATCGACGACCTGATTAAAGGATTAATCCTTGCAATGAATTCTCCTGATGAGTTCACCGGCCCCGTAAATATCGGCAACCCTGAGGAAATAAGGATTATAGACCTTGCCCAGTCCATAATTAAGCTGACCGGATCACGGTCAAAAATCAGATTCAAACCCCTTCCCCAGGATGATCCAAGACAACGGCAGCCGGATATCTCACTTGCAAGGGCTGTTCTTAACTGGAACCCGGAGGTGACATTAAATTCAGGACTGAAAAAAACTATTGAATATTTCAGAAAGGAGCTTAATCATTGAAATTTTATCTGGCAAAAATATATCTTTAATTAGTTAAACAGGGATAAGGAATTAATGAGAAATAGGTTGATATCCAGTCGGTTAAATAAAAGAAGACCGCTGAGGTGGATTTTTACCGGAGGCATAATAACGTGCGCTCTTTTTCTGATTGCGGCAAAAAAAGTCATTTCATGGACTTCCACCGATAAATATTGCATGTCGTGCCATATACACCCCCATGCCGAACAGACATGGAGGCTTGGCACCCATTACAATAACAGTTCGGGTGTTGTCACCCACTGTGTCGAATGTCATCTTGCACCTAAAGGCAAAGGGTATCTTTACACCAAAGCAAAACATGGGTTAAAGGACCTTTACGGCTACCTCTTCAAGGACAGTGCGGATATAAACTGGGAATCAAAAAAACTTATTGAGAACGCAAAGAAATTTGTATACGAAGAATCGTGTCTTGAATGCCATCAGAATCTCTTTCCTGTAACACTTTCAAAGGAAGGAAGCGATGCACACCTGTTTTATACACTCAGCAGCGATCCGCCAAGATGCATCAACTGCCACCTTGGTGTCGGGCATTTCGACAGGAGCCTGATACATGCAAGAGATACCTCCTTCGGTGTAACAAAGAGCGCTGAAGCGGTTGTATTCACCGAGCCTGCGAAAGTCGAAAAGTTTGAAAACTTTACCGAAAAAATTCCGGGTACGGGTGTCTCTTTCAGAATGATCGCCGTGGAGGGAGGAACCTTCAGGATGGGAAGCCCGGACAATGAGCCTCTTCGTGAACCTGACGAGGGCCCTGTAAGGGAAGTCTCCCTTTCACCTTTCTGGATAGGAGAGGTGGAGGTTACGTGGGATGAATACCTGGCGTTTTTCAGGGAGACCTCATCCCAGGGAAGGACTGAGGGGCAGGTAGTGACAAGCAGAAAGGTGGATGCCGTATCAGGGCCGACTCCTCCGTGGGGAGCCCCCGACCAGGGATGGGGCAAGGGTTCCAGACCTGCCATTACCATGACATGGCACGCAGCAAATGTTTACTGCCGCTGGCTCTCAATGAAAACAGGTAAAAAGTACCGTCTGCCCACGGAGGCTGAATGGGAATATGCCTGCAGGGGAGGAACGCAGACACCATACTTCTTTGAAGGCGACCCGAAAAAATTCACTTCAGAGGGTTTCTTTAAGAAGATTTTCAGACCCGATACATCAAACATAGCCTCCTACGTTGTTTACAAGGTTAACAGTTCGTCGCGTACCGCACCTCCCGGACAGGTTAAACCCAATCCGCTGGGCATTAAAAATATGTCAGGAAATGTTGCCGAATTCTGTTCCGACTATTACTCAGAATCAGCATATGCAGCCGACTCTGTAAGGGTTGATCCCCGGGGGCCTTCCGAAGGACAGGAAAGGGTGATCAGAGGAGGTTCGTTCAAAAGTGATGCCCGCGACGTGAGAAGCGCCGCGCGCGATCATACAAAAACAAAAGCATGGCTTACAACCGACCCGCAGATGCCAAAAAGCATCTGGTGGTACTCCGATTGCATTGATGTGGGATTCAGGGTCGTTTGCGAGCCGGACAGCCAGATATTAACGAAGAAATAATAACCATCAGATGAAGAAAATTGACAGAAGAAAATTCATTGGCAACGCGGCAGTGGCAGGGCTCGGCCTTGCGGGAGCTGCTGCACTGATAGAGGGTTGCGGCCGTAAAAAAACCGCCGAACCGGCCGGGCTCCCGCCTGTACTTAGAGGCGCCCCGAAAGGGCGGAAGCTCAAAGCCGGACTTGTGGGTGCAGGCGGACGCGGCACGGGAGCTGCCATCAACTTCATAAGCGCAGGACCCGACCTCGAAATAATCGGAGTGGCCGATGTCTTCCAGGATAAAATAGATGCCTGCCGCGAAAGATTCGCTTCATTCGGCCTTCCTATTCCTGCAGAAAACTGCTTCACTGGCTTCGACGGATATAAAAAACTGATGGCCATCGAAGAAATTGACGTGGTTATCCTGGCTACACCACCAAGATTCAGACCCGACCACTTCCTTGAAGCCGTCACACAGAAGAAACATGTGTTCATGGAAAAACCTGTTGCAGTCGACCCTACAGGTATCAGGTCAATACTGGCCACAGCCAAAAAAGCCGAGGCAATCGGTATTAACGTTGTTACGGGAACACAGCGCCGTCACCAGGAAGATTATATCGAGACATACAAACAGGTTGCATCAGGTGCCATCGGCAGGATAACATCTGCCAAAGCATACTGGAATCAGGACCATGTATGGTTCAGGCTGAGGGAACCGGGCTGGAACGATATGGAATATATGATCAGGAACTGGAATAACTTCATCTGGCTCTCAGGCGATCATATCCTGGATACCCACGTTCATAATATCGATGTTGTAAACTGGTTCATGGGAAAACACCCCGAAAGAGCCATCGGATACGGCGGCAGACACAGGAGAGTGACTGGCGACCAGTACGACTTCTTCAGTGTGGACTTCGACTATGGTTCAGGAATAAGCTCCCACAGCATGTGCCGGCAAATAGACGGATGTGCAAATGGCACGGGCGAGATAGTAGTCGGTACCGAAGGATATACAAACTGCCAGAACACAATCTGGGATCTCGACGGAAAAATTATCTGGAAATTTGAGTATCCGCCCGATGAAAACGGCAATCCTACTAATTCTCTCAGAATACCTTCATACGTTCAGGAACACATGCACCTTGTATGGGCAATACGGACAGGTAACTATGTAAATGAGGCTGAACAGACTGCCTACTCAACCCTGACAGCAATCATGGGAAGAGAAGCCGCCTATACCGGCAGGCTGGTTACCTGGGATGATATCCTTAAATCGGATTTAAAACTGGGACCTGAAAAAATTGAGATGGGTCCGGTGGACATGAAATTCGAACCACCTGTTCCGGGCTTGCCTGTTCAGGTTTAAATATTAACTTTATACAAACTTAACTGACATGAAAAAAACATCAACCAGAAGGGATTTTGTCAGGAAGTCGGCTTCAGCCCTGGCCGGCTCAGTCATTATCCCTTACATTGTACCTTCTTCATCACTCGGGCTGGGAGGACAGACACCTCCCGCCGACAGGATAGTGATGGGTGTCATCGGAACAGGCTCTCAGGGTATGAGCGATATGAGAGACTTCATGAGGCTCAAAGACCAGGTCCGTTTTGTAGCCCTCTGCGATGTTGATGCCAAAAGACTTGCATCGGCAAAGGATGTGGTCGATAAAACCAACCGCAGCAAAGATTGCCGTACATACGGCGATTACAGGGAGTTCATGGAAAAAGAGAAACTGGATGCGGTTCTTATTGCCCTCCCCGACCACTGGCACGGAATAATCTATTCGGAAGCTGCCAGGAAAAAATGGGATGTGTATGGCGAAAAACCAATATGCAGAACCATCAACGACGGCAAAGTAATAGTAAAAGCCGTAAAAGATAACGGTGTCATCTGGCAAACCGGAAGCTGGCAGCGTTCGCAGGCAAACTTTCACAAGGGAGCCGAGCTGGTAATTAACGGAAGAATAGGAAAAGTAAAATATATTGAAGTGGGCCTGCCCGACGGCGGAAGGGGTATCGGTACCCCGCCAGTGCAGGATGTGCCTGAAGAACTCGACTGGGAGATGTGGCTGGGTCCCGCACTTAAAGTGCCTTACCGCGGCGTCTGTCACTGGAACTGGAGGTGGATACTCGATTACTCGGGCGGACAGCTTACCGACTGGGCCGGCCATCATATCGACATTGCCAACTGGGGCACCGGGCTGGAATATACAGGTCCCGTCGAAATTGAAGGAAAGGGAGTATACCCCGTCGACGGAATCTACAACGCCCCCGTTGAATATGATATACTCTGCAAATATGCCAACGGCATCGAGATGAGAGTGGCTAATTCATCCCGCCTTCCCAAAGGCATGGGAACATGCTGGTACGGAGACCTTGGCTGGCTTCATGTTGACCGCGGAAACCGCATCAGCGCATCCGACCCGAATATTCTGAAGGAGGAGATAGGAGATAACGAAACCCATCTCTACAAGAGTGATAACCATTACCAGAACTTCGTTGACAGTGTCCGGTCGCGCAAGCAGGCAATCGCCCCTATAGAACCCGCATACCGCGCAATATCGGTGGCACTTCTAGGAGAAATCTCAATGACTACAGGTCAGAAAATAAAGTGGGATCCGGACAAGGAGGAAATCATTGATAACCCCACGGCAAGCCGCCTCCTGAGCCGCCCTTACCGCAAACCATGGACATTGCCAACAGTTTAATTGACCAGCCATGAAAAAGATAAAATATTTCATTTTAACAGCAGCTGCTCTTGCACTAATCGCAGTAGGATGCCGGAAAAGCACTCAGTATGCCGCTCTCATCGTCACAGGTCAGAATACAATCGACTGGCAGACAAGCAGTACACTGCTTAAACAGATACTCGAAGAATCAGGTCTCTTTAAGGCTGAAATTGTCAATTCCCCAGATGCAGGTGGAGATATGACCGGCTTCCGGCCAAAATTTTCCAAATATGATGTTGTCGTTCTTAATTACTCGGGCGACCAGTGGAGCGAAAACACAAAACAGGATTTTGCCGGATACGTAAAAAACGGGGGAGGAGTTGTAGTGTACCATGCCGCATCATCTGCCTTTCCGGGATGGAAAGAGTATGAGGAAATATGCGGCCTGACGGGATGGGGAGACCGCTCCGAAAAGACCGGACCATATGTCTACTTTAACCGGGCCGGCAGAATGGTTGTCGATTCCACACCGGGGCCGGCAGGATGGTACGGAAAGACACGCGATTTTGAAGTAAGAATGAGAAACCCCGGGCATCCCGTCACAAAAGGTCTGCCTGTCAGGTGGATGCACCCGGACGACCTTCTGTTTGCACGCCTCAGGGGACCGGCAGGGAATATAGATGTTCTCGCTACTGCCTTCTGCGATACAACAGGCGGGGGAACAGGCAGGGAAGAGCCTGTTATGATGGCAGTTACATACGGTAAGGGAAGAGTATTCCATACCACACTGGGATTCCCTTCAGGTGATGAGAATATTGCCCTCAAATGCGCAGGATTCATCACAACACTGCAGCGCGGTGCAGAGTGGGCCGCTTCAGGAAAGGTAACACAGGAAGTGCCGCCCGACTTCCCGAGCGCAGCTGCAATATCCGTCAGATCAAACCTGAAGATCCGCACACTCGATGAGAATATTGAAGGTCTCGGAGAATACGATATCGGCAAAAGCACCAGGTTCTATACAGGAATACAGGAAGAGATACGCAGGGCTGCAGGCGACAAGACAAAACTCCTTGAGATCGAAAAGAAGCTTACAGAACTGCTTAATAACCCTTCCGCAACAGTTGAGGCAAAGAAGCTGGTCCTCAGGGAACTGAGCTGGATCGGAACAGATTATTCGCTTCCGGCCATCAAAAAGCTTCAGGCTGTTCCGGAACTGAAGGATGAGGCTGATTTTGCCATTGAACGATTGGGAGCTAATTAGTTTTTAGTATGTTGTCGGTAGTAATACCTGTTTTTAACGAGGAGCAGGTACTTAAAGAACTGATTAAACGGACAGTACCTGCAATCGAATCGTTTATAGCCGATTATGAGATTATTTTTGTAGACGACGGCAGCACCGACAACACCCTCGGAATCCTGCTCGGACACAGGAAGGCCAATCCGAAAATTAAAGTACTTGCCCTCTCACGAAATTTCGGGCACCAGGCTGCATATACTGCAGGACTTGAGCATGCCTCGGGCGACCTTGTTGCGATGATGGACGGAGACCTTCAGGATCCGCCTGAAGTGCTATCCGATATGTACAATCTTATAAGGAAAGAGGGATTTGATGTTGTCAGTGCAAGAAAATCATCCAGAAAGGGGAACCGTATGAGAAACCTGTACATGCAGCTTTTTCACAGGCTTTTCGGAAAGGTCGCCGGGCTCGGTGATATCGGCAATGCCGGAAATTTTTCAATGATGACGCGAAAGGCTGCAGATGCTCTCTTATCCGTCAGGGAGAATATAAGATATCTGCCGGGCATCAGGTCATTTATCGGTTTCCGCCAGGGATTTGTTGACTTTGTCCGCGACGAACGGTTTTCGGGCAAACCGAAAATGACATTCCTGAAACTGCTCCGCCTTGCCGGTGATGCAATATTCTCTTTCTCAAAATTTCCCCTGAGGCTTTGTTTTTTCCTGGGTCTGACAGGTGTTATTGTTTTTCTGGCTGCAGGAATTTATGTGCTCGTTGCAAAAGCAATGCACATTGCTGTGCCGGGTTGGTCTTCAACCCTCCTGAGTATCTATTTCCTTGGTTCCATCCAGCTTGTATTCCTGGGGATCATCGGGGAGTATGTCTACCGGACTTACAAGGAATCACAGAACAGACCGGTATATTTTGTAAAGAAGTTTTACGGCGGAACAACCGCTGACTGATGGAGAGTAAAAGACAAAAGCTCATTTTTACTGCTCTGGCCCTGATCCTGCTTGCCATCATGACTGCCGGAAGCAGAAAGGCGGGCGTGAGCTGTGATGAGGTATTGCACTATAACCATTCGGTTTCGGTAAATAATTATTACTCAAGTGGCGGCAAAGACCTTACATGCCTCAACACACCCGGAACCCATCTGAAATATTACGGTCAGTCGTATGATAATTTTACCACCCTGTTAATAAGGACCTTCGGGATTAACGACATATATGGTTTCCGTCATCTTATGGCCACGCTCGCCGGTTGGCTTTCGATTCTTCTTGCCTCCCTGCTTGCGTGGAGAGTGGCCGGGTTCAACGCGGGAGTAACGGCACTGCTGCTTTTTGCGGTTTCACCCACTTTCCTCGGCCATTCCCAGAATAACCTCAAGGATATTCCCTTCGCCCTCGGATATCTGGCAGGAATTTATTCCATAATCAGGTTTCTCGCCTCAGAAAAAAGAATGCCTGCCGGCGAATCGGTGATCCTGATCCTGAGCATTGCTTTCTGCATGAGCATCAGGGCAGGAGGGATGCTGCTCATCTGCTACCTGTACCTGTTCTTCTTCGTTAAAGTGGCAATTGATTACATTAACGGTTTAAGAATTGGTATAAAGAAACAGGCGGAGCGGCTGGCACTGATAACCCTCATCTCAGCCGCTGCCTGGTTATTAAGCGTGCTTTACTGGCCGTATGGTCTGCAGAATCCTGTCCTAAACCCGGTCAGGGCGCATCTGCTGATGAGCAGATTCCCGCTCACTTTCCGTGAGATTTTCGAAGGGAGCTTCGAATGGACCGATTATATGCCATGGTATTACCTTCTGAAATACCTGCTTGTAACCTTACCCCTTTCAGTGCTGGCAGGAGCAGCGCTCTTTCCGGTTAGATTGAGGGAAGCGGCCGGGAAGGATAAAATTCTGCCATGGAGTCTTATACTTTTTTCGGTGCTCTTCCCTGTTATTTATGAAATAATAACAAAACCAAATATTTACAGCGGCTGGAGACAGTTCCTGTTTCTTTATCCCGGTATCGTGATAATTGCTTCAGCCGGCATAACAAGTTTTATTACAACAGACCGGGTCCGACGTTTTAAGCCTCTGATAATATTCGTTTTTGTCATGCTTTCCGTCCATCCCGCAAAGTATCTGATCAGCAATTACCGTTATGCTTATCTCTATTTCAATGAGCTTGCAGGAGGGGTAAAGGGGGCTAACGGGAAATATGAAACGGATTATTATTTCATCGGCCAGTCCGAAGCAGCCGGATGGCTGATTAATCATCTTGAGAAAAAAGGTATCGCCGACACAGTTGTCGTTGCCTCGAATTTTTCGGCCGAATGGTATTTCCGGAATATGCCCCTGGTAAAAAATATTTACCTGCGAAATGAGGAGAGAAGTTGTTATGACTGGGATTATTACCTCTCCACCAACAGGTATATTCTGCCGTTCAGGCTCAGGGAGAATCACTGGCCTCCCGGAAATTCATTATACGTGGCGAAAGCAGGGGGCGCACCTGTTTGCGCGGTAATAGAAAGGAAAACAAAGGATGACTATTTCGGTTTTAAAGCGCTGGAAGAAAACCGTTATGATGAGGCTGAAGATCTTTTTGAAAGAGCTCTCCGGACTGAGAAGGGAGATGAAATGATTTTTTATAATTTTGCAGTCGTCCTGAACAGGTCGGGAGATTCGTTAAGGGCCGATTCTGTTCTGAAGAAATCTCTTGAAGTAAACCCGTTCTTTGAACCGGCACTGATGTATTCGGGGATCATCTCGGCCCGCAGGGGAGAAGATGACCGGGCCGGCGGATATTTCAGAAGGCTTATTGAATTCAACAGGAAATATTCTGAGGCTTATGTGGAACTTGCCCGGCTTGCCGGCAGAAAAGATCCTGCCGGGGCACGAAGTATATTGCGGCAGTGCCTCAGGGTCAATCCCGCATACAAACCTGCAGTGGAGGCGCTGGCAGAACTCTGCAGGGAATCAGACCCGGAGATGGCCGGGAAATATGACAGCATTGCAAAAAAACTGAAATAAAAATGATTAAATAAACATGATTATGAGAAGAACACTTTTAACGTTATCACTTGCTGCAGCTTTGGCTGCCGGTAATTTCTGTTTTGCCGCAGGTCAGGAAGAGCCAAAACCGAAAAAAGATTCGGTTAATATGGATACCATCGCCAAACCGACCTTTTACTACGCCATTGAAGATGAGAAGAAAGCCCCTGCAGAAGGAAAGAAAGGAGCCGCCAGCAATGTGGTGCTTGTTGCAGCAGCCGTTGTTATTGTGGCCGGAATCGTCATTGCCTTCGTCAGGAAAAAGAAATAGGCGGTAAAAAATAAAAAACCCTGAACGGAAAACTCCATACAGGGTTTATATTGTTGGAAGTACTGATTGTCAGGATAATATCTTCCTGCAGAACTCAACACATTTTTTAACTTCCTTTACGGCGTCCGAACCGGCAGGAACGGGATATTCCAGTTCGATGTCGACGTTGATTGGCCATTTCTCTTTCTTCAGCAGCAGGAGGACATCGGCAATCGGGGTTTCACCCAGTCCCCATTCAACATTGGTGTTTGCAGGTTTCGATTTCGGTCCTGTTTTGTCCTTCATGTGAATGGTGGCAATCCTGTCGTGGTATTTCTTTATAATCTCGTTGGGGTGAATGCCGGTCGAGCCGAAGAAATGACCTGCATCGAAGTTCATCATCACGGCGGGCGATACGTTCAGGAATGTGTCGTAGGTAAAGCCGGGAGTAGCAAACTGCATGTGATTGTGGAATATAGCCTTCATTCTGTGCTTTTCGGCAAAGGGAGCCAGTCGCTTTACCGCTTCCTCACCGATTTCGTCGGTCACTCCCATGGCGCCCATGGCCTTTGCCGTTCTGAAGGCATAATCAATCTCTTCATCCGACCACCGGTAGGGTGAGAATTTTACGTTATGTACCCTGATGCCTGCCTGGTCGAACATCTTTTTGGCCTGTTTTACTTTTTCGGGGGGAAGGGAGGTTCTCCATTTTTTAAGGTCCTCGTTGTATTTTGCTGTTGCAGCTTCGCGTTCCTTTGCAAGCCTGGCCCTCTCTTCCTGTGACAGGTTGGTCTGGTTCCGTGCGTTCTGCCCGGCGGCTGTATTCTGCGGGGCTCCGAGAAACGATTCAAGATCATTGCTCATCAGCTCGATTGAACTGATACCGGCCTCCCTGCAGTAATTAATGATGTTTTCGACACCTCCGGGCATACTGCGCCAGCTGTAGGTTATTGCTCCTATCTGCACTCCTCCGAACTTTGAGCCGGGTCGCGGCATTCTCTTCTGCTGGTCAGCAGCAAAAGCGGATGGCGAAAAAATAACTGCAGAAGCGGCTGCCAGCGAAGTGCCCAGAAAATCGCGCCTCGAAAGAATTCTCCTGGTTGTTTGTGGTTTCATAAAAGTGAAATGTTTTTACAGATAATGTTTTAAGTGTATCAGAGTTTCTTCCACATGTTGCCGTCCCGGTTGGAGTTTACAACGCTATGGATGAACTTCATGCCCCTCACGCCGTCGTGCACGGTCGGAAATTCGCCGGGGAAGAACTTTTCGCCCCTTATTGATTTAGCCATTCCCCTGTAAATATTTGCCACAGCCTCGTAGATGCCTTCCGGGTGTCCGCACGGCATTGTATGGCTTTTCTCGGCAAACTCGGAATTGTAGCCATGAGCCGGTTTAAGAACCTTCACAGGTTCGGAATCGGTGAGCAGGTAAAGGTAGTTCGGATTTTCCTGGGCCCATTTGAGGCTTGCCTTTGAACCGTACACTGCAAGGGTTATATTGTTTTCCTCGCCTGTTGCCACCTGGCACGACCTTATCACTCCTTTCAGCTTTGGATTTTCGAAGCGGAGGAGTACAGTACCGTCAAGATCCATCGTGAAGTCATCTTTTATGGGATTAAGGTCGGAAAGGACCTCTTTGATCTCAAGACCGGTTGTGTACTCGATAAGGTTAAAGGCATGAACACCTATGTCGCCCATGCAGCTGCTGACGCCGGACATGGCAGGGTCGAATCTCCACACTCCTGTTATCCTGCTGCCTGCCCCGTGGATTATTGAGTTAACCCATCCCTGGTAGTACTGTGCGTCAATTCTCTGGATGGTGCCCAGCATTCCCGACCTTATCATTTCGCGCATCTGCCTTACCATCGGATAGCCGGTGTATGTATGGGTAAGGGCGAAAGTGAGTTTCTTCTGGTTAACCAGCTTTACAAGTTCCTCGGCTTCTTCAACGGTCATTGTCATGGGTTTTTCGCACATTACATGGAAACCGTTTTTAAGCAGCAGGCTTGCAAAGGGAAAGTGCAGGTAATTTGGTGTTACAATGGCCACGGCCTTCATCCTGTCTTCTTCAGGGCGTGCAAGTTCTCCTTTTACCATTGCCTCAACACCCGGATAGCACCTGTCGGGAGCTATTCCTTCCGATGCGGCGAATTCTTTGCTCTTTTCGTAGTCCGAGTCAAAGACACCGCCCACGAGTTCAAAATCGTTGCAGATTCTCGAAGCGCGACGGTGGGCATCACCTATAAAGGCTCCTTTCCCTCCGCCGATCATTCCCAGTTTTATTTTTTTCATATCTTTTTAATTTCTTCAGGTTTTACATTGATGTTTTATGCCGGTCTCCGGTACTATTTCTTTTCGAATGCTGCGTCGAAAGCAACCGCCGACGGAGGGAAGTCCATCTTCCTGACGAAAGCGGCGGCCTCTTTTGCCCCGAATTCCCTGTCCATCCCGCTGTCTTCCCATTCCACCGAAAGAGGACCTTTGTAACCAATCCTGTTAAGTGCCCTTATCACCTCCTCAAAATTGATTTTGCCTCTGCCGAGACTCCTGAAATCCCAGTATCTGCCTTTGGAACCGAAGTCGGTATGCCCTCCGAAAACTCCGGCATCCACAGGCACATCCGACCAGTAAACATCTTTCATGTGGGAATGGAAAATCCTGTCGGCAAAGGTGAAAATGAATTTGACGTAGTCGACTCCCTGGTACCCGAAATGGGACGGGTCGAAGTTGAATCCAAATGCAGGGTGATTGTTAATTGCCTTAAGGGCTCTTTCCGCCGAGGGTATGTCAAACGCTATTTCGGTTGGATGAGCTTCAAGGGCGAATTTCACGCCGAGCTGTTTAAACCTGTCGAGAATGGGAATCCATTTCGCGGCAAAGTCGGCATAGCCTTCGTCAATCATTGCCTGGGTGACAGGAGGGAACGAATAGATCAGATGCCAGATGGAGCTTCCCGTGAATCCGTTGACCACTTCCACTCCGAGGCGTGCAGCAGCTTCAGCCGTCTTAATCATCTCCTGAGCGGCTCTCTGGTTTACCTTTTCCGGGTAGCCGTCAGCCCATATGTAATCAGGCAGAATGCTTTTATGCCTCTGGTCAATCCTGTCGCATACAGCCTGACCCACGAGGTGGTTTGAAATGGCGTAAACCTTCAGGCCGTATTTCGCCAGCAGGTCTTTCTTTGCCTTGCAATAGGCGGCATCAGCCTTGTTTACCTCGAAATGGTCGCCCCAGCATGCAAGCTCCAGTCCGTCATAACCGAAATCCCTGGCTTTTTTACAAAGCTCCTCAAGCTTAAGATCGGCCCACTGGCCGGTGAATAATGTAACAGGTCTGTTCATCTTTATGGTTTTTAGGTTTGTAAGTTATCTGTATCCGGTTGATAAATTCAGTCTTTTTTATAAACCCGCGTTTATTAACTGCTGTAAAAAGTAATCCGCCATCGTTTCAGGGCCGGCAGGCATTCCCATATTTCAGGTCCGCCGGTTTATATTCACATCCCTCTGCCGGTTTTTTATTTTCAATTTCCTTCCTTTTCTGTATCTGCATACCGGCCTTTATAGCTCTCTGATCCAGATATTTCTGAAAGATACAGGGTTAGTGTGGTCCTGCAGCGTCAGCGGCAGCTTCGGTTCATGATATTTGTATTCAGGTTTTCCGATGAATACTGTCGGGCCCTTCAGTTCAACATGATTCTGGATAAGCACGCCGTTATGGAATACCGTTATATAGCCTGGTGTTTTAAGAGACTTGTCTTCGTTGAACCTGGGAGCGGTGAAAACAATATCAAAAGTCTGCCATGTTCCAGGAGGGGTGCTGGCATTGACAAGGGGTATATGCTGCTTATAGATCGATCCGGCCTGGCCGTTATAGTACGTCTCATTTTCCCATGAATCGAGCACCTGGACTTCGTAAAGACCCATAAGAAACACGCCGCTGTTTCCGCGGCCCTGGCCCGATCCGGAAACTTCGGAGGGTGTCCTCCATTCAACATGCAGCTGACAGTCACCAAATGATTGCCTCGTCTGAATTACCCCGCCTCTCGGCGTAACGGTAAGAGAATCCTCTGTTTTCCATTTTATGGGATTCCCCTTTGAATCCGACCATTTCTCTGCATCCCCGGCCGAACGGTAAAGTATTATGGCGTCGGAAGGAGGCATGTTGCACCCTCCCGGAGTGACCATCTCCGGCTTTCTCGACCAGTCTTCTGTTTCTTCGGGCTTCATCTGAACCTGGGAAAAGAGATCTGACCCGATTATCAGCAATGCTGCTATTGCAAAGAGCTTTCTCATAATTTATTGATTTACTACGGTTTATAGATTATATGACAATGTATGGTAATTTTCCGGACCGTTTCAGGGCACTCGTTGCTTTTAAATCAGATTTAAAAATACAAGTTTTATATTTCTCTTCCCCTCTGTTGAAGGAATTTTTTAATTTAGTCCATTATTAAAACACCCTGGCATTATGACTATAAAAAGCAAAATAAATAGTGTTGTTATTACACTTATATTAATGACATCAGGGATATCTGCCTTGTCGCAGGGCACTGTCAGAAGTGAACTCAATTTCAACTTCGGATGGCAGTTTTTCAGGGGTGATAAGCCGGGGTGGGAGTCGCCCGCTTTCGACGATTCAGGATGGAGAACCGTTGACCTCCCTCACGACTGGAGCATAGAAGGGCCCTTCAATGCGCAATGGGCCAGCGGAACCGGATATCTTCCCGGAGGCATAGCATGGTACCGGAAGAGCTTCACGATACCGGCCGCATGGAAAAAAGGCAGGACATTCATCCTTTTTGAAGGTGTTTACAACAACAGTGAAGTGTGGATTAACGGGACCAGCCTTGGCAAAAGGCCGAACGGTTATATCTCCTTTTATTACGACATTACACCATATCTGATCAGCAAAAAAACGAACGTCGTTGCTGTAAGGGCGGATCATTCAAAATTCGCCGACTCCCGCTGGTATACCGGCTCGGGTATATACAGGAATGTTAAACTGATACATGTTCCCGATTTGCATGCTGAAATATGGGGTGTTTTTTACACAACACCGGTTGTTTCGGACGATAAAGCTGAAATGAATATTGAGGTGAAGGTTGTGAATAAAGGCAAAGACAGGAAGACGGACTTTGAGGTAACCAACAGACTTTATGAAGGCAATAAACTTGTCGGCACTTCATCATCAAGGCAATCAACGGGTGCAGGAATGGAAAGTGTTGTCAGCCAGAAGATTGAAATAGAAAAGCCTCAGTTGTGGGATATTGATAATCCTTTCCTGTACAGGCTGGTAACAACAGTAAGCGGAAGGGGATTCCATGATGAAGTGACCACAATGGCAGGAATAAGATATTTCAGGTTTGACCCCGAAAAGGGATTCAGTCTCAATGGCCGGGCAATGAAGTTAAAGGGAGTCTGCCTCCATCATGATGCCGGGGCTCTTGGTGCTGCAGTTCCGCGCCGGGAAACCGAAAGAAGGCTTTTATTATTAAAGGAATTGGGGTGCAATGCAATCAGAACCAGCCATAATCCGTATTCTCCCGATTTTCTTGACCTTTGCGACAGTCTCGGATTCCTTGTGATAAATGAGGCTTTCGATGAATGGGAACTGCCTAAGAAGAAATGGGTTGAAGGATGGAACCGCGGTACTCCCTCAAAGTATGGATATGCAGAATATTTTAATGAATGGGCCGTAAAGGATCTTACCGGTTTTATCCTCCGCGACAGGAATCATCCATCGGTAATCATGTGGAGCATCGGAAACGAAATAGACTATCCCAACGATCCCTATTCTCACCCGGTTCTCGGCACCGAAGCCAATCCGCAGACATCTGCAAAATATGATCCTTCGCTTCCCGATGGTAACCGTCTCGGCGAGATTGCAAGGCTGCTTGTTTCAACAGTCAGGAAATATGATGCCTCTAGGCCTGTAACTGCAGGGCTTGCCTCAGCCCTGATGTCTAACGAAACCGGGTATGCCGCCGCCCTTGATGTGGCGGGATACAATTACCAGGAGTTCAGATATGCCGGCGACCACGAAAAGTATCCCGCACGGCCTCTCTACGGCAGCGAAAACGGGATGAGCCTCGAGGCGTGGAATGCTGTCGTTGAAAACGACTATGTGGCCGGCCAGTTCCTGTGGACAGGTATAGAATACCTTGGCGAGGCGGGGCAATATCCCTCCAGGCACAGCACTTCAGGTCTTATTGACCTTGCGGGAAACAGGAAGCCTGAGTTCTTCTTCCGTCAGAGTCTCTGGAGCAGCAAACCAATGGTGTGGATCGGCACAACCTCAAGAGCGACAGGCCCTGAAACATCAAATATATGGGCTCACAAACGGGTCGAACCGGTATGGAAATACAATGAAGGACAGATGATCAGTGTTAACGCATTCACAAACTGCGATGAGGTTGAACTATTTTTAAACGGCAACTCTCTGGGTACAAAATATCTGAAAGATTTCACGAACCGGACAATCTCCTGGGATGTTCCGTACGAAGCAGGCGAGCTGAAAGCTGTCGGGCGCAAGGGAGGCGTGATACTCGCCGAAAGCATTCTCAGATCGTGGTCTGAGCCTGCCGCAATTAAGGCTATGTGCGATGCTATGGTCATAAAGGCCGATCGCACCGATTTATCAAGGATATATGTGACTGTGGTTGATAAAAACGGCAACCCCGTTTACGATGCCGCCAATGAAATATCCTGCGAAATTTCGGGCCCTCTCCGCCTCCTTGGAATGGAAGATGCCAATCCCCGGAATACCGAAGATTATAAGGATAACAGGCAGAAGTCCTACCACGGAAAGCTTCTTATCTACCTGCAATCCCTCGATACCCCGGGGAAAGCCAGCGTTAAAATATCAGGTGAAGGACTGAACAGCCTCACCTTCACAATTGATGTGGTTAAATAATTTGAACCTGTTCTATTTCTTGTCGTAAACGTTGGTGGTCTTCATCTCTCCGTTAGGAGTTGTCATAATGGTTTCAACCGAGAGAGTCTTGTCAGCTTCATTAAGCTTCCAGTTTTCCGTTGAGTTGAACTGCATCGACTGACCGTCCATTTCAAACGACATTGAGTGGCTGAATATTAGGGTTTTGGAATCGGGCGACCATTTCACAACAGTTTTCCGCTTGTTGTCACCAAACATGGTGTTTATGCACTCCTTGCCGTCGAGGGTAAACTTGTCGGTTGTGGTCATTTCCCCGTCCATGCCCGGAGATGTCCTCTGAACTGTAAGATCATTGCCGCTTTGAGTTACAACAAGTTTTGACGGGGCAAACCTGAATCCTCCTTCAGAGGCCGGACTCTTGGATTCATTGAAGGTCCATGTGCCTGAAAAGTTTACTCCCTGTGCATTGCCCTGAACGCCTGCCAGCAGCAAAAATGCAGCCACTAAGCTTAAAAATAATCCGGTTGATTTCATTTTTTTAAAATGTTTAAAATTAGAATATGGTAAAATTACTTTTTTTTATTCCGCAAATTTTATAGAAATCATTTATAAAATATTACTTTTCGGGCAACTGTTGCGGAATTTAATATATGAGATTTAATTTCCTGTTATTCCTGCTGGCATGCAGCTCCGTATATGCACAGCAGCAGAACCTTAAAGCTGACATAACCGTTGATTTGTCATCAGAGATCGGGTCATTCAGCAGGGCGTGGGCATGGTTCGGTTACGACGAACCCAATTACACGTATATGAAAGACGGAAAAAAACTTCTGTCGGACCTGGCAGCATTAAGCCCTGTGCCTGTATATGTGCGAACGCATAATCTTCTGACGTCAGGCGACGGGACTCCCGCCCTGAAATGGGGTTCAACAAACGTTTATTCCGAAGATGCAAACGGAAACCCTGTTTACAACTGGCAGATCATTGACCGGATATTTGATACATGGATTGAACGGGGCATGAAACCTCTTGTCGAACTTGGCTTTATGCCTGAAGCGCTTTCTTCAAAGCCGCAGCCTTACAGACATTTCTGGAAACCCGGTGACCCATATGACGATATTTACACAGGCTGGTCGTTTCCTCCGGAGGATTACGGAAAATGGGCCGCACTTATATATAATCTGGTTACCCATTTTGTTGAAAAATACGGTGAGGCGGAAGCCGGAACATGGCTGTGGGAGCTATGGAATGAACCCGATATTAAATACTGGGGAGGAACATTTGATGAATACTGCAAACTGTATGATTACACAGCCGATGCCGTTAAGAGGGCTTTACCTTCAGCCAGGATCGGCGGGCCCCATACGACAAACCCGGGAAGCCGGAATGCCGGCCAGTTCCTCGAAAAATTTCTGAATCACTGCGATACGGGAATAAATTACGCTACTGGCGGCAGGGGAGCTCCTCTCGATTTTGTCGCTTTCCATGCCAAAGGAGCACCTGTTTTCCGCGATGGGGTCGTAAGGATGAACATGGGTGTTCAGCTGAGAAATGTCAGCAGGGGGTTTGAAATTGTGGCCTCACATCCCAGGTTCAGCAGGCTGCCGGTCATAATAGGCGAATGTGATCCCGAAGGATGCGCTGCCTGCGGTATGGATGTCTACCCTCAGAACGGATACAGAAACGGTACCATGTATTCCGTTTATACAGCTTCTTCTTTTGCAAAAATATTCGACCTGGCAATTCACCATAATGTGAACCTGACCGGCATTGTATCGTGGTCGTTCGAGTTTGAAGACCAGCCATGGTTTCACGGTTTCAGAGACCTGTCTACAAACGGGGTGGGTAAACCGGTCCTTAACGTATTCAGAATGTTCGGTATGATGGATGGCACAAGGGTAGCTGCACATTCAAATCTGGGGTCGGGATATGAAAGTATTATTGAATCAGGTGTAAGGGGAGATGTACCCGATATCGGAGTGCTCGCCTCAAAAAGAGAAAAGAGTGCTTTTGTAATGATCTGGAACTACCACGATGATGACGTCAAAGCCCCCGGCACTCCTTTTGAAATTTTAATTAGACCGGTTCCTTCGGCAAAGGTTACTGTGAGGGAGTACAGGATCGACAGTGAACATGGCAACTCTTTTGAAGCCTGGAAGAAAATGGGATCTCCACCTGACCCGTCTCCCCGGCAAATCAGAATGCTTGAGGAGGCAGCAACGTTAAAGCCTGCCGCAAAACCACAGAAATTAAAAGCCGAATCGGGGAAAGTCCTGGTGTCAGGATCAATTCAGCGCCAGGGCGTAAGCCTGTTCGAAATAAAATGGTAGAAACAGTATGTATTTGAAAAAACAATTCCCTGCATGAATGATCCGGGATGGACATAAAACCTGTTCTATATTGAAAAACAACCATGTTACATTAAATATTAACCAATAAAATCAAAAATGAAAACAAGAACATTTAATTCTCTGACGCTGATTGCCTTTGCCTTAACGATGATGGCATTTGCGGTCAGTTCCTGTTCAACACGGGAAAAAGGAAAGAATATCGGGCTTCAGCTCTATTCGATCCGCGATTCAATTAAAAAAGACGTACCCGGGTCGATCCGGAAGGTGGCCGGAATGGGCTACAGGTTTGTGGAACCGGCAGGCTACGCCGGAGGCAAATTCTATAATCTTTCACCCGAAGAATTTAAGGCGCTTTGCCTTAAAAACGGCATGAATGTTCTCAGTTCCCATACCGGACGTCCGGCCCCGGCTCCCGAAGACTGGGATGCTGCCATGGCGTGGTGGGATACTTGCATTGCCGCTCATCTGGCAGTGGGAGCAAAATATATCGTACAGCCGTCGATGGGAAGGGATGCCTACGAAAGCCTTGAAGGAATAAAAAGGTATTGCGACTACTTCAACGCAGTGGGAGAAAAATGCAACAAGGCCGGCATACGGTTTGGCTATCATAACCACAGCAGGGAGTTTACGACAATTTTCGACAGCACTGTCGTCCTCTATGATTTCATGCTTCAGAATACCGACCCTGAGAAAGTGTTTTTCCAGCTCGATCTTTACTGGTGTGTCGAAGGCGGTGCCGACCCCGTGGATTATTTTGCAAAATATCCCGGACGGTTTGAATTATGGCACATAAAGGATGAGGCCGAACTCGGGGCAAGCGGTAAGATGGATTTTGAGAAAATATGGAAATCGGCCGGGGTTTCGGGTATGAAATACGGCATTGTGGAAGTGGAAAAATATAATTATGACCAGTTTACAAGCTGCCGGATGAGTCTCGAATTCCTGAATAATGCAGGCTATGTTGTAATGCCTCTGTAAAACCTTTTTAAAAATACACAATGTCAAAATATCTGACTGCAGGAATACTAATCTCCCTTATGCTGATTCAGGCCTGTAACAGACCTTCAGGCTTGCCGTCTCAGGGTACTGAACGGCTGACTGCCTGGGTCGATCCCTTCATCGGTACCGGTTTTCACGGCCACACCTTCCCGGGTGCGGCATACCCCTTCGGACAGGTGCAGGTCAGTCCCGACAACGGAACACAGGGCTGGGACTGGTGCTCGGGTTATCATTATTCCGATTCGGTGATTGCCGGTTTCAGCCATCTGCATCTTTCCGGTACGGGTATCGGCGATCTGTGCGATATATCATTTCTGCCGCTAAACTGCGAACCCGAAATCCGGAAAGGTGAAAGCAACCGTGACTTTCTTAAAAGATATTCGGCTAAATTCAGTCATGCAAATGAATATGCCGAACCGGGTTATTACTCCGTCAGACTCGGCAATGACATAAAAGTTGAAATCACTGTTACGGAAAGAGCAGGCTTTCAGAAATATGTTTTCCCCGGAGAGGGACCGAAAAACCTTCTGATAAACCTTGGCTTTGCCATTAACTGGGACAAACCCTACAAAACGGAGATTTCGCTTGCCGACAGCTTCACCGTGACCGGGGTAAGATTGTCACAGGGCTGGGCAGAGGATCAGCATGTATTCTTCGCAACAAGATTCTCGGAGCCGGTAAAATCATGGAGTGTCACTGAGATAGGAGGGAAGGCGCGATCGGCAGGCATTTTCAGGTTCGAAGCAAAAGAATTGCTGGTAAAAACAGCCCTGTCGTCGGTGAGCATTGAGAATGCGATTGCAAACCTCGAATCATCTGCACCCGGATGGGATTTCGGAGCCGTTAAGGCTGCGGCCTCCGATGCATGGGAAAAGGAATTGTCAAAGATCACAATCAAATCCCCCGACAATGATCAGAAAAAAATATTCTATTCAGCCCTGTATCACACAATGATTGCTCCGTCGTTATTCTCAGATGAAAACGGCGAATTCAAGGGTGTTAAGGGAGATGTGCAGAAAGCTGAGGGGTATAAAAGATATACAGTGTTCTCATTATGGGATACTTACAGGGCTCTCCATCCTCTCTTCACAATCATTCAGGGCGAAAGGGTAAACGATATGGTTAAGTCGATGCTCGATCACTATCGTCAGACCGGCCTGCTCCCGGTTTGGGAACTGGAAGGTAACGAAACATTCTGCATGGTGGGCAACCATGCAATATCCGTGATTGCGGAAGCTGTGATGAAAGAGATCGGCGATTTTGACCGCGAAGTGGCTTTTCAGGCAATTAAGGCTTCATCGTTATACGACCGCGATGGCATGAGGCTCTACGACAGCCTCGGGTACATTCCGGCCGACATAATCCGGCAGTCGGTTGCAAAGCAGCTCGAGATAGCCGTTGACGACAGGGCGGTAGCCCTTGTTGCTGAAAAGCTCCGTAAACACGAGGATGCGATATATTTCTATAAACGGTCCCAGAGTTACAGTAATCTGTTTGATCCCGAAACCGGCTTCTTCAGGGGTAAAAAATTATCGGGAGAATGGACAACGCCATTCGATCCCCTTTATTCAAAACATGAAGGCAGCGACTATACGGAGGGAAATGCCTGGCAGTACCTCTGGCTGGTGCCACACGACGTGGAAGGCCTTACAGAACTGCTCGGCGGAAAGGAAAAGTTTGCAGACAAACTTGACCAGATGTTTGCCCTCAGCGAAGGAGTCAGGGGAGAGGAGGCTTCGGCCGATATAACCGGACTGATAGGGGCATACGCTCACGGAAATGAGCCCGGCCATCATACCACTTTCCTTTTTAACTACGCTGACAGACCCTGGCGCACCCAGGAGCTTAACAGGATAATACAGACAACCATGTATAAAAACTCCCCGGATGGACTCATCGGCAACGAGGACTGCGGCCAGATGTCTGCATGGTATATCCTGAGCGCCATGGGTTTCTATCCGGTCTTCCCTCCCGATATGAAATACCAGCTGGGCTCTCCTATTGTCAGAGAAGCCGTAATAAAGGTCGGCCCCGGGAAATTCTTCATTGTAAAAGCCCCCGGCGCATCCGTTGAAAACAAATATGTGAAACGGGTCAGACTTAACGGAAAAGTGCTGGACCGGACATATATTACCCACGATGAAATAATGGAGGGAGGTTTACTGGAGTTCACCATGGGCAGATCAAGGTAAGCAGGATAAGTCGTCAAAGCACAAAGGATAATGACCCTCAGAGAGAGATAAAACCAAAATGTTCCCAGGCAGACGCAATGACATAATTTAACATTTTTTATTCATTATTCAGGTGACTTTTAATTAAATTTAACCGGCTAAAACCTCACTATCCATGCCATCCAGGGTTTTTTCAGCACTATTGGTTGTTTTGCTTCTGACAGGTGCAGGTTGTAAGACAAAATTCTATTTTGAGGATGATTTTGCCTCTGTCCCGAAAATAGACGCGCACGTTCATATCAACAGCGATGACGGGATTTTTGAGAAGCAGGCGGCATCCGATAATTTCATACTTATCACCCTGAATGTCGATCACGGGGATTCGGCCAATATCAGGAAACAATTTGACCTGGCATCCGCAAGTGCCGCAAGGAATCCGGGGAGGGTCTTCTTCGGCCCGACTTTCCTTTTCGACACGGCAGGGTGGGGGACCAGGGAATGGACAGATAAAATTATTGCACAGCTTACAAAGGACCTTGCTGCCCCGGGAGCCGTCGCCGTCAAGATATGGAAAAACATAGGTATGGTGGTGCGCGACAGATCGGGCCGTTTCATCATGGTTGACGATCCCGGACTCGACCCGGTGGTCAGTTTCATTAAGTCCAAAGGTTTTCCCATTGCAGGCCACCTCGGCGAACCCCGCAACTGCTGGCTCCCCCTCGACCAGATGACAGTTTCAAGCGACAGCAGCTATTTTGCAAGAAATCCGCAGTACCACATGTTCCTCCACCCCGATTTCCCTTCCTACGAGGACCAGATAACCGCTAGAGACAGATTCCTTGAGAAAAATCCGGACCTCATCTTCATCGGATGCCATCTCGGCAGCCTTGAATGGAATGTCGACAGCCTCGCCAGACGGCTGGATAAATTTCCAAATATGGCAGTCGACATGTCGGCCAGAATATGCCATCTGCAGTACCAGTCACTTTCCGACAGGAAGAAAGTGAGGGATTTCTGCATAAAATACCAGGACAGGCTGCTTTACGGAACAGATGTTGGTTACAGCGGCAGCAGAAACCCTGAAGCATTCATGGAGAGAATGCACAGGACGTGGACGGACGACTGGAGATATTTTACCACAAGCCTCGAAATGACTTCGGACAAATTCCATGGAAAATTCGCAGGGCTTAAGCTGCCCCGGAAAGTGGTTGACAAAATATATTACCGTAATGCCGTAAAATGGTATAAGCTTAAAATATGAACTCAGGTTTCGCGAAACTGTTTTCCTTTTTTGAACTGGTAAAGGAGCTCTCATTCTGGACAAGGCTTTTCAGATGGAGCCATGTAAGAAAGCTCAGCTATGAGGCCTATAATGAATTTTCCGTATTGCAGGAAAGGATAGTCTCCGTTGAAAATGAAATTTCCCTTAAGGATTCCAGGATAAAAGAGCTGCAGAACAATCTCGATAACTCCGCCGCGCGGCTGAAGGATGCCAGGGAGAACATGGACAAACTTGAGAGAAAACTCTCATCCATGCAGGGCGAACTTTCCGTGCTGAATAAGGAAAAATCGGAACTTTCGGCAAAAGTAGCCCGTTTCGAGCAGGCCGAACAGACAAGATCGGAGGAGTTTAATAAAAATATAGCTTCAGTAAACGCAATACGCAAAAGTCTTGAGGAAGAAAGACAAAGGCTTGAAGACGAAAGAGTAAGGGAAATAGCTGAGGCGAACGAGAGAATGAAGCTCACATGGCGGAACCATGAAGAGTCGGTGAAGAACGCCATCAGGAACCTTTGCCGCCTCCACCAGATTGACTATATAGAAAAAGCTCCCTTCAGGGGTAACCCTGACAATACGGTGAGAATAGCCGGAGAATATGTCGTTTTTGATGCCAAAAGCCCGTCGGGCGATGATCTGGACAATTTCCCGAAGTATATCAGGAAACAAGCGGAAGAGGTGAAAAAGTATGCAAAACAGGATGAAGTGAAAAGTGACATCTTCCTTGTTATTCCCTCAAACACCGCGGAAGCGGTAAACCAGTTTTCATATAACATGGGCGATTATAACGTTTATGTTATCACCCTCGATTCGCTTGAACCGGTGCTTCTTACACTCAAAAAGATTGAAAGCTATGAGTTTGTCGACCAGCTCACCCCCGAGGAAAGGGAAAACATTTGCAGGATAATCGGCAAATTCACACACACGGCAAAACGGAAGATACAGATTGATTATTTCTTCTCATACCAGTTTCTTGAGATTCTTTCAAAATGCGGCGTAGACCTCCCCAGGGACATCTATTCAAAGGTCGTGGAATTTGAGAAGGCGGAGAAACTCAATCCTCCGCAGGAAAAAAGATCAAAGCAGATCCTTCTTGAGGACCTGATCGAAGAGAGCGAGAGACTGGCTGTTGAGGCAAAAACAAGGCTTGATGAAAACAGGACGGAATAAGGATATATGCATTTATTAATGACTTGCAGGTAACAGATAATATCAATGATCACATTTTCGGTTTGTTTGATAATACTTCTGGCCGGTTATTTCTTCTACTCAGGATTCATTGAAAGGATTGCAGGGGCTGACCCATCGCGTCCGACACCGGCATACACTCTTGGCGACGGCGTGGACTATATTCCCATGCCATGGTGGATAGTTTTTCTTATTCAGTTTCTGAATATTGCCGGTCTCGGACCGATATTCGGTGCCCTAGCGGGTGCAATGTGGGGCCCCGTTGCCTTTATATGGATCGTTCTTGGGTCAGTCTTTGCCGGAGCCGTGCATGATTATTTCTCAGGCATGCTGTCGATTAAACATAACGGGTTAAGCATCACCGAAATAACAGGCATCTATCTGGGCACGGGCGTAAAACAGTTTATGAGAGGCTTTACAGTGGTGCTGATGGTTCTTGTGGGTGCCGTGTTTATAATGGGTCCTGCAGGAATTCTCGCCGGGCTTACTCCCTCAACTCTTGGCGCAACGTTCTGGGTCTGGGTTGTTTTTATTTATTACATACTGGCAACCCTTCTGCCGATCGACAAGATTATCGGTAAAATATATCCGGTATTTGGTTTTGCACTTTTTTTTATGGCGGCAGGGCTTATCATTGCCCTGCTGGCGGGAGGCTTTCATATACCTGAACTCACTTCCTCAACGCTCAGGAACTATCATGTAAACGCTGACAAATTCCCGGTTTTTCCGATGATGTTTATTACCATTGCATGCGGTGCCATTTCAGGGTTTCATGCTACACAATCGCCCATGATGGCGCGGTGCATTAAGAATGAGAAACTGGGCAGAAGGGTATTTTATGGCGCTATGATAGCAGAAGCTGTTGTGGCAATGATTTGGGCCACAATTGGCATGAGTTTCTGGGGCGGCATCAGGGAATTAAACGATGTGATGACTGCCAATAAGGGCAATGCCGCCATCCTTGTAAATGAAGTTTCAAATTCTCTTCTGGGGAAATTCGGCGGCCTGCTGGCTCTGCTCGGTGTGGTTGCCGCACCGATAACGTCGGGCGACACAGCCTTCAGAAGCGCCAGACTGATAGTGGCTGATTTTCTGAACATGAAACAGAAATCAATAAAAAACAGGTTATTAATCAGCATACCCCTGTTTGCCATAGGGTTTGCCATTACCAGAATGGACTTTGCCGTTATCTGGCGGTACTTTGCCTGGTCAAATCAGACCCTTGCAATGATAGTCCTCTGGGCAATAACCGCATACCTGGTTAAATCCTCAAAGTTCTTTTATATTACACTGGTGCCTGCACTTTTTATGACGGCTGTCTCGGTGACTTATATTCTGTTTGCCCCTGAAGGTTTTTCGCTTCCTGCAAAGGTGGCCTATTCAGGAGGAATCATTGCTGTAACTGCTGCCCTGGCAGGATTTATTTTTTATCTCGGATCTCTCAGGAAAAAAGAAACTCTTCCGGATATTTAATTTTATTTTTAAAAGTGAAAAAATGAACACAAGAAGAAATTTTATCAGGAAGGCGGCTGCGGGAAGCATTGCTGCCGCTGTCATACCGGAGGTTCTCTCGGCATTGCCCTCCGAAGCCGCCGCAGGCAAAGTCAGGCTTCAGAAAGATTATACCGTGCTTTTCCAGGGCGATTCAATCACTGATGCAGGAAGAAACAAACAGAATGAGGGTTTTAACAATGCTTCTTCCCTGGGCTCGGGTTATGCAATGATTGCAGGGGCGGCACTGCTTGAGAAATATGCCCCTCTTAACCTGAAAATCTACAACAGGGGCATATCGGGCAATAAGGTTTTTCAGCTTGCCGAACGGTGGGATAAAGACTGCATCGACCTTAAACCTGATGTGCTGAGTATCCTGATCGGTGTAAATGACATCTGGCACACCCTTAACGGCAACTACAACGGCACGCTGGAAAAATACCGTACCGACTATATCGCGCTTCTCGAAAGAACCAGGAAGGCCCTCCCGAATGTAAAGCTGATTATATGTGAACCCTTTGCAGTTCCCGGCATAAAGGCTGTTGATGATAAATGGTATCCCGAATTCTACGGCTACCAGAAAGCTGCCAGGGAGATTGCCGACCGGTTCGGGGCCCTCTTTGTACCCTTTCAGAAAATATTCGATGAGGGTATTAAACGCGCTCCCGGTTCATACTGGACGGGCGACGGCGTCCATCCCTCGCTCGCAGGCGCACAGCTGATGGCAGCGGCCTGGCTTAAATTTATTCAGTAAAATGATCTTAAATTAAATATGACTGATATGTCGGCAAAAATAATTTCACGGCGTTATTTCATTGGTACCGCTGCTTCGGCAGCTGCATTGGCAGCATTGCCTTTCAACCTTCAGGCACAACCTGTTAAAAAAACCAGAAAACCCAACTCAAAGGTCAGGGGTGTTCAACTGGGATGTACAACCTACAGCTACCGGGCTATGCCTCATAAGGTAGATGATGTGATACAATACCTTCTTCTGGCAGGCATAAACTCAATTGAACTGAGGAGCGTTGCCGAAGAAGACCTCGGTCTGCCCCAGCTTCCGGCGAGGCCTCGCGGCACAATGACCGATAAGGAAAAGGCAGAATTCGAGAAAGCAACCCGGGAGGCAAGGGAAAAGCAGCATCAGTGGAGGATATCCCTCCCAATGTCGAGATATGAGGAGATGAGGAGAAAATTCAACAACGCAGGAATAAATGTTCATATCGTAAAATTTGCCCCATCCTCGTGGTACGACGATGAAATTGATTATGCATTCACCGCGGCAAAAGTCCTCGGAACCTACGGGATTACGGACGAAATGAGTGAAGAAGCCTGCCAGCGCCTGGGAAAATTCGCCGAAAAACATAAAAGCCTCGCAATATTCCATAATCATTCTCAGGTTGCCGAATCAGGCTTTTCGTTCGACAAGTACCTTGCATACTCCCCTGCAAACAGACTTAACTTCGACGCCGGCCACTTTTTCGGTGCTACAGGAATACACCCGAACACCATAATTGAAAAATACCACGATAAGATAAAAAGCATCCACATAAAGGATAAAACAGGGCCAAAAAGCAATCCTCCGGACACAAATATGCCTTTCGGTCAGGGGGAGACACCCATTGCCGATATTCTTCTACTGCTCAGAAAAGAAAAGTGGCCCATAAATGTGGATGTTGAACTTGAATACCGTATCCCCGAAGGCTCCGACCCCGCAAGGGAGGTGGCAAAATGCATAGAATATATGAGGAATATACTGGAATAGGAAAATATTAATTTTATAAAATTTTTGTTACTAACCAAAAACCAATCTGAAATGACAAAGAGAAGAGATTTCATTAAAACGAGTGTTATCGGAACAGCCGGTATTGCAATCGGCGGAGTGGGATTCGGCAGGAATTCCTATAACTCCATTATTGGTGCAAACGACAGGATTACGGTTGCCGTTATAGGTATCAGGGGGCAGGGAGGAACGCATATTAACAGCTTTCTTGGCATGAAAGACAGCAAAAATGTGCGTCTGAAAACCATCTGTGATGTTGATGAGGCAACGTGGGACCAGCGCATCAAAACTATTGTGTCGCGGGCCGGCGAAACTCCGAAAACCGAATGGGACATGCGCAAAGTGTTCGAGGATAAGGAGATTGACGCTGTCTCGTTTGCCACACCCAATTTCTGGCACGCCCTCGGCACTATCTGGGCCTGCCAGGCCGGAAAACATGTGTATGTTGAGAAACCTGCCACACACCGTGTGTGGGAAGGCCGGAAAATGGTTGAAGCCGCACGTAAATACAACGTGCTTGTGCAGACCGGCTTCCAGAACAGATCTATACCCCAGGTGATCGAAGCCATTAAGTTCCTTCATAACGGCGGTATAGGCGAGGTGTTTATGGCCAAGGGACTCTGCTTCAAGCCGCGTGACTCGTTCGGGATAGCACCCGACAGCGAGCCGCCTGCTTCACTCCATTATGACATGTGGCTTGGACCGTGCCAGTGGCAGCCGTACAACGAAAAGAAGGTCCACTATAACTGGCACTGGCACTGGGCAACGGGAGGAGGCGACACCGCCAACCAGGGCCCGCACCAGTTCGATATCGCCCGCTGGGGTCTGAATAAAAACGAACACCCTGTGTATATCTACTCCACAGGAGGTTTATACGGTATCGATCCGAAAGAGTGTTCGCAGGAGACACCGAATACCCAGACATCCCTTTTCAAATACAATGACGGAAAAGTACTCGAATTCGAAACAAGAGGCAGATATACCAACTCTGAAGGAAAACTCGAGATACAGATAGGCAATATCTTCTATGGCACCGAAGGATATCTTGAAATTAACGGAAGCCAGTGGCAGGCCTTCAGGCGCCGCGAAAACAAACCCTTCGCCGGATCAAATGTCGGGGAGAAACCAACCGACCTGATGGCACCTCCGGGAGGCGGCGGTCATTACGGTAACTTCATCGATGCCATCAGGGCAGGTAAGAAAGAAGCACTTAACTGCGATATCCTCGAAGGATATATGTCATCAGTGCTTCCCGCTCTGGCCAACATATCATACCGCCTCGGACGCGACCTCCGTTTCGACGGTGCAAAGGAAAAATTTGTAAAGGACAAGGAAGCCGACCAGATGCTTACCCGCGTTTACAGGAAACCATACGTGGTGCCTGAAAATGTCTGATAAGCCTTTCCGACACTGAATAAAACTTGGTGCTGCAGTATTGCATAATACCGCAGCACCTTTATTCCTTATTGAAAATAAACTTTAAAAAATTTCTTTTACATGAAAAAACATATTTCGCGACGAGAATTTATTCAGGCAGGCTTCGGTGCCGGCGCAGCACTGGCATTAATGGGAAAAATACCTCTTCCTCCCTTGCCTCCTGCCAGGGGTATGAAACTTGGTTTTGTTACCTACCAGTGGGGACGCGACTGGGACCTTCCCACACTGATAGAAAACCTCAGCAAAACAGGTTACCTGGGGGTCGAGCTCAGAACCCAGCATGCCCATAAGGTCGAAACAAACCTGACACCCGCACAGAGAGCCGAAGTGAAAAAACGCTTTGCCGACAGCCCGGTGAAATGCCTGGGGTACGGTTCAAACTTTGAATATCACAGCCCTGATCCCAAACAGCTGAGAAACAATATTGAACAGACAAAGGAATATATTAAACTCTGTTA
>JARKQN010000073.1 GCA_029974835.1 Bacteroidales bacterium | reverse complement strand
GCTGTCTGGGCCGGAAATGCAACCGGAGAAGGGAGACCGGGCCTCACAGGTACCGAGGCAGCCGCACCAATACTTTTTGAAGTCTGCAGCTTCCTTAAAAACAGCGAGACGTTCCCTGCACCCTATAACGAAATGACTGTTGCAAAGGTTTGCAGGGAAAGCGGCTACAGGGCAGGTCCCGACTGCCGCGACACGGTGGATGAATGGATCTGCACACCGGGGCTGAAAAGTGAAGTGTGCCCGTATCATAAAATTGTTCACCTCGACAAATCGAAAAAATACAGAACCTCAACCGATTGCGCCGGAATATCTGAAATTGTGACGGAAAAATGGTTTGTTCTGCCCCCCTCCATGGAATACTATTACCGGTTCAGACATCCGGAGTACCGCACACTTCCGCCTTTCGCACCAGGCTGCCCGGCAAACGAAGAAGACCCTCAAATGGAAATGATCTACCCGGTACCCGGAATAAAAATTTTCATACCGCGCGACCAGGAAGGAAAGCCTACAAGAGTTGTGGCTGAAATTGCTCACCGGCAGCCATCCCTGATCATATACTGGCATCTCGATGAAAAATTCACCGGACAGACAAAATATCTGCACAAAATTGAGTTACTTGCACCGGCCGGCGATCATATCCTCAGAGCTGTCGACCAGGACGGACTGACAATCAGCTGCCGGTTTACCGTATTAAACTCTTTGAAATGAAAGGTACATCAGAAGAAATATTCCCTCTGGTTGATCCCGAAGGCAGAGTTATTGGCACTGCACCGCGAAGCTTATGTCACGACGGGAAGAGCATGCTATTGCATCCCGTCGTCCATCTGCATCTTTTCAACCCGCAAGGGGAACTTTTCCTGCAGAAGAGATCTTTAAGCAAAGATATTCAACCCGGAAAATGGGACACATCTGTAGGTGGTCACATATCCCCCGGAGAGAGCATTGAAGATGCCCTGTACCGGGAAGCGCATGAAGAGATCGGACTGCAAAATTTCACACCCCGGCCTGCAGGGAAATATATCTGGGAATCGGACCGCGAAAGAGAACTTATTTATTCATTTACCTGCGTTTCGGAAGAGGTACCGGTAATCGACATGGATGAAGCTGTTGACGGACGCTTCTGGAAAATCGCTGAAATAGAGGAGAATATGGGGAAAGGCGTTTTCACTTCAAATTTTGAACACGAGTATAAACTGCTGAAAAAAGCAAACAGGCCGGATTAATTGAATTCATTTGTTACTTTTGCCTGACATATAAAAAACCTGAATGAAATCGTTGAACAATAATCATATACTTGCTGTAATTAACCCCAAAGCCGGCCGCAAGAGGATTATAAGTGTCTCAGAAAGATTCAGTCACTTCAGGAACAGAATAGATTATGCGGTTTTCAGTGAAGTGAATGAGTTCAGGGATTTTATGAGGGAACAGGCCTCCGGGTATGAGATTGTTGTTGCTGCCGGAGGGGACGGAACAGTAAACAGTGTGGCATCAGAACTTGCGGACACCGGAAAAATACTGGCGGTACTGCCTGTGGGATCAGGTAACGGTTTTGCCAGAGAGATGGGTTTCAGCAGGTGGATAGGAAGGCTGCTCAGGGATGCCGGGAAAATTACTTACCGCGAGGTCGATATCATTTACCTTAACGATAAGATATGCGTTAATGCTGCCGGGGTGGGAGTTGACAGCTTTGTTGCACACGAATTCAGCAGCTACGAAAAGAGAGGGTTCTGGAGTTATGTTGCCGCCATCTTCAGGATAATCTGGTCGCTCAAACCGGTAAGGATTAAAGCTGTTATCAACGAAAGGGAAATTGAAGAGGACGTATTCATGTTTTCAATAACCAACAACAGGCAGTTTGGAAATAACGCAATCATTTGTCCGGCCGCCGCACCCGACGACGGAAAGATGAACATTGTAATTGTAAAGCCCTTCCCGTTTATACTTTTGCCTGTGTATACCCTGAGGCTCCTTACCGGGACTCTTAAGGAATCGCGTTATATTAACTACTATGAAACCGACAAGCCGGTAAAGATCAGTACGTCAGAGAGCCGGTTTCATATCGACGGGGAGCCCCATAAATTATCCGGAGAAATTACTGTCACAATTAAACCCAAAGCGCTCAGGGTGCTCAATACAGGCAGGTGTATGTTTGAAAAGAGGTCCTGAGTATCATCTGACCGGCCCTGTACGCAACACGCTCATGCATAACTTGCAGAGGAGACAGAGACGAGCCTTTACGGACGATGTATTTATTTCATATTCAGCTCCTTCGGAGCTGCTGGCATTCGGGCGGGCTTACCTCCTCCGGCGGTGCCGGAGGTTACTCCTGTGACGCTCCTGCGGAGCTGCCGGCATTAGGGCGGGCTTACCTCCTCCGGCGGTGCCGGAGGTTACTCATGTGACGCTCCTTCGGAGCTGTAGGGATTCGGGCGGGCTTACCTCCTCCGGCGGTGCCGGAGGTTATTCATGTGGCGCTCCTGCGGAGCTGTGGAGATTCGGGCGGGAGGATAGTCACATTACGCCGGTAACGGGTTTTTACCCTTTGTCCCTTTTTTCGAGAGCTTTTATTATCAGGTACACGATCATTCCCGTTATAACCATACCCAGCATGAAAAGAGGATAAGCCAGTTTCCAGTTCTCCTGGCCTGTTATCATTGTCCATTCCGACATGCCTCCAATTCCTGCAATAAGCGTTAGCGGCATAAAAATGGTTGCAATAAGGGTAAGTCTACGTACCGATTTGTTTGTCTGGTTTGATGACTTTGTCATTATATTGTTAAGCAGGGAAGTATAAAGCTCCATAAGACTTGTAAGCATTTCCCTGTAGTTCTCGGTAAGCTCGAAAAGCTTGACAATATGGTCATATATGTCCCTGTACTGGTAAATCTCGTTTTCTCTGATAAACTGACAGTCGCGCCTGCATATCCTGGTAAAAAGTTCCCTTTCGTGAAAGAGACTCTTTCTAAGGGTAAGCAACGAACGTCTCAGAGTGATCAGTTCCGTCGGGTCAAACCGTTCTGTATTGTCAATCACCATCTCTTCCGCCTGCTCGAGGTCATCCTCCACTGCTTCAATAACCTCCAGCTTTCTGTCGACAATCACATCCATAATCATGTACATCAGCATTGAAGGCGACAACTGAGCCGTCATATTATCTTTCAGAACGGCATTTTCTATGTTTTCCAGGGGAGCCCTTCCCTCCTCCCCGATACCGTTCACGGTAATGAGGAAATCATTACCGACAAAGAAATCGAGCTCATCAATAATCACTGTCTTTTGAGAATAGGCTGCGGAATTGATAATTAAAAATGTATTGCCTGAGAAATGCTCAATTTTGGGAATCTGGCTTGCATCGAGACAATCCTCAACCGAGAGCGGGTGAATATCAAAAAGCCCGATAAGCTTCATAAGGTCTTCCCTTACAGGTCTGGTATAGTTTAGCCAGATAAATCCTCCCTCAATTTTCAGGGCTGCAACAGCCTCTTTCTCGGATGATAGTCTGTAATATAATCCGGACGGCAGAAAATGGTATACTTTAATTCCCGCCATTTTGATTAGGAAAAGTCAAAACCTGAAATATAGGCAGGTGAATCAAAGAAAACCTCCTTTTCCTCTTCTTTGAAATTCACAAACCTGATATAGACGAGTCCGGGTTTGGCATTAAGCATCCTGTTAAGCGCTCCCATTCCTGCTCCCGTCCTCAGTTCTTCGTACAGCCTGCTTCTGTCGTCAAGCCATGTAAGACCTGTATTAAACCCTTCCGAGGCACACATTGACTCAAAAAGGTTTGCCAGTTTTCTTTCCTTCCCCCTTTTACAGTAGATAGCATCAAAAACGAGGAACCTGAACATTTCCGGTTTAAAAATCCTTTTGTACAGAGGCATTTCCGGCAGCACTTTAGTAATTACCCACCCCCACAAACCCGGAATATTAAAGATTCGGTAAACAGACGGAATCGCCGCTGCACCTGCAATAATTTCTCCGTTTTCCCTTAACACATAATATTTCCTGTTGACAAAAGCATATTCAGTTGTAAAGAGCGAATAATCCCTGTAATATTCGTTCAGGAGTTGTGTCATCAGGGGCATTTCATTTTCCGGGAGTAATTCAACGCCTTTCCGGACCTCAGGAGAAAAGCGGCTGAATGCGACCGTAAGGAACGACCTGACGTATTCGTAACCTGCCTTGTGAACAAGGTTTTTGGAACGCTCGTTCATGCTTTCGATAAAGGCATAAAGGATATGTTTTCCGTTGTCGGGTTCTTCTGTAAACCCCAGCATATGAGGTTTGCCGAATAATTCCAGAACGCGGTACCTGAATGTATCTTCTTTTTCCTCCCTCAGCGGTTCCCTTTTACCGGATCCTGCAGATAAGTCTGACTGATAAAGCGGTTGAAAAGCCAGGTACCTCAGGTATGAAGAGTGTACCTGCAGCCTGCCCTGTCCCGTACTCCTGTAACAGGCTCCAATGGTTCCTGCGAGCTGGCCCTTAAGGTAAAGTGAGATAAATCTTATTTTATCACCATACTCTGCAATTCTTGTATTTATATTCTGAAGCGAATAGCGCATACCCCCTTCAGACCCGAGTATGGTGTTGTTCAGAAGGTAAAGGATATCCTCGTTGGCAAAATCGGAGATTTTGATATCAAGGTCCTTGTAATTCAGTATCTCTTTTTCAAACATCCGGGCTGGCTGGTATTTGCAGTTTATTTATTGTCAAGGCTGCCGAAGACTCTCTGCAGCAAGGGAGTCACCCTGGCCGACACCTCTTTCCGGATTTTCAGTTCTTCTCCCTCGACTTTCAGAAATACGCCCGAAAGGGCTTTTGTCGTCAGGAAGTCGTCGAGGTCGGTATTCACCGGAGTCAGGCCGGCTATTTTTCCTGCCACGGTGTTTGCGACGCTGTTCCATTTGCCGGTAAGAGTCTGCCATGATTCCTTTGTGGAAATACCTGCGATTATTTTTTTCTCTGTTGAGGCCTGTATTTTCGGTTTGTACAGGTTATACAACTCGTTCCAGGTGGTTTTTCTGAGATATTCGGTGGCGGCATTGTCAGCGCCGTTCAGAATGTTAAAGGCATCCCTTACTGTCATCTGCCTGATGCTTCCGATAAAGACGGGTGCAACCTCTTTGGCGGCATCTTCCGCTGCCCTGTTGATACGCAGGATTACATCTTCCACAAGTTTTTCGCCGCCAGGCAGTTTAGAAATGTTTTCCACAATTACTCTAGCTTCATCCGGAAGGAGTATTTTGACCAATTGGTCGCCGTAATATCCGTTTTCGGCCGACAATATCCTTGCCGAGTTTTGGGCCCCGGTAACCAGCGCTTCCTTAAGTCCGTTTATTACTTCCTCCTCGGTAAGAGGAAGGTTGACATTGGCCGACTGCAGTATTTTGGATAGTTCTGCACATCCGGTGGCCAGTCCGGCAATGATCAGAATTAAGAAAAGTGTTTTTTTCATTTGAAAACAGTTTATAGTTTGTCTTTCATTTTACCTCATCACATTCTATTATACCTCTTCCCCTTTGTGCATGTCTTGCATCTGCAGACAGGCAGAGTAACAGGGGGAGTAAGTTTTCATTTTCAAAATAATTCCTGAATGCAATGCAATTTAGCAAATACCTGTGATAAAACGGGACACCTGAAACAAAAAGTATCAGGTTATAAAACGAAAGGCAGAAGTGTCTGGGCAATAAAAAGATCCTCCGGGTTTGTTATTTTTATGTTTTCCCTGTTCCCTTCCACGAGGTTTATTTTCACTCCTGTTTTCTCAACCACTGTTGCGTCGTCGAGAAAAGAGGGATCATAATCCTGCCGGTATGCTTTCTTTAACAGTTCAACCCGGAAAACCTGCGGGGTCTGAATCTGTTTAACGAGATTCCTGTTTACGGGGCGGGTTGTGTCGTCCTCAATAAACCTGACCGAATCGTTCGGGCTTACGGCAGGAATTGCGTTACCGTATTTCTCTGCCGCCTCAAAACACCTCCTTATTGTATCAGTTTTAACGAGAGGCCTTACTCCGTCGTGAATTGCAACCAGACCGCTATTGCCCACAAATTCAAGTCCGTGCTTCACCGAATTGAACCTGTGCTGTCCGCCCTTCACCAGAGTATGGGGAATATCGAATGAGTATTTTTTCTGAAGGTCATTCCAGAATCTAAGCTGATTTTCGGGCAGAACAGTAATTATCTCAATTGATTCGCTGAAGGCTCTGAACCTTTCGATAGTATTCATAAGAACAGGTTTCCCTGCGAGTTCCAGGAATTGTTTCGGGGTATCGAGCCCCATTCTTTTGCCACTGCCGCCGGCGACAATTACAACATATAAATCCATAGCCGCTTACAGTTTTATTAATCACCACCCGTATAAAGAAATCTCCTGATGCTCCGTTTGGGAGTTTTGGCAAATTCCTCTGTCTGGATTCTGATTTTGCTTACAGCCATATAATCGGGCAGACGGTCATTTACCTTTTTACGGAGATCATCAAGAACTGATGGAATATTCTCTTCCGCTATGTTATCTTTTTTCAACTGTTCATAATCGGGGAATATAAGGGCAACAAGTTTATTGTTTTCCTCTATTACAACAGCTTCAACTATATACTTTTCGTTATTGAAAACGGATTCGATCTCTTCAGGGTAGATATTTTTACCCGAGGGACCGAGAATCATGCTTTTGCTTCTTCCCTTAATGTATATATTTCCATCCTTGTCGATGACACCCAGGTCGCCTGTATGAAGCCATCCGTTTTCATCAATTACCGCTTTTGTGGCTTCCTCATTTTTATAATATCCGTTCATTACGTTTTCGCCTTTCAGGATTATCTCCCCGACCTGCCGTTCCGGATCGGGAGAATCGATTCTTACTTCAAGAGTGTCGACTGCCCTTCCCGAGGCTCCCAGGCGTGTTGTATCCCATGAAGCGTAACTTATGAGAGGGCCGCATTCGGTCATGCCGTAGCCCACAGTGAACCTGAAGCCTATCTTACGGAAGAACTTTTCAGTGTCGGGATTAAAAGCCGCCCCGCCGATAACGAGTTCCTTAAATCTTCCGCCGAAAGAGTGCTCGAGTTTCTCCCTTATCTTCCTGTGCAATATACTGTTCAGCCCCGGAATCGCAAGTAAAATCTTCATCAGGGGTTTGTTTATTACCGGCAGTATCTGTTTTTTATAGATCTTTTCAATTACCAGGGGAACTGACAGGATAAGGCGCGGCTTCACCTCGCCGAAAGCCTGGAGGATGACCTGAGGCGAAGGTGTTTTTGCAAGGATGGTTATATGGCAGCCGTAGGTAAAGGGAAACAGGAACTCGAAAGCACAGCCGTAGGTATGCGCAAGTGGCAGGAATGACACGACCGGGTCGCCCGGTTCGAGGGGCATGTGTTTCTGGGCAAACCGCACATTGGCGGCAAGGCTGTTATGAGAAAGCATCACCCCTTTTGAAAAACCGGTTGTGCCCGATGTATAGCTTATCACTGCAAGCTTGTCGTTTGTGACATCCGAAAATCTGACATCTTCATTACCGAAGGCAGGATAAAGAGATTTGAATTCCGTATCCAGGGATTCGTACTGCCTGGCCGTTTCGGGTGATGAAGAAGTTATCATATTAAATGAATCGACCGAGATTACAGCCTCTATCGCGGGCAGCCTGCCGATGTCGAGTGTTTCCCACAGCTTATCATCCACAAAGAGGATTCTTGAGTCGCTGTGGTTAATGATGTGAGTATGATCCTCAGGTTTAAAGTCGGGCAAAACCGGAACTATAACCGCGCCGTAAGTAACTGTGGCGAGGTAAACCATGCACCAGTTGGCCGAATTTCGTCCCACAAGAGCAATTTTGTCTCCCTCCATGATACCCGCCTTGCGGAAAAAAATATGAAATTTCATAATTCTCTCTGCAATTTCCCTGTAGGTATAGCCCTTCTCCCTGAAGTTGGACAATGCTTCAATGTCCCAGTTCTTCCTGATACTCTGCTCAATATAAGTAACCAGTCTCTCTTTGATCATATTTCAGTATTTTTGTTATTACGACTAAGTCATTTTCCCTATAAAATCTGTCTGTACCTGGCTTTCCGTCAGAAAACATACATTACGATAATTGCCAGCATGCAAAGTATATTAATTACTGTGAAGAAATAGTTATAATTCTCGCGTTTTTTCCTGAATTGTTCCATTTTACGGGCCAGTATTCCGATAACAGGACCGAACAGTGCAAGCAGAAATGCAAAAAACTCTATTCCGTAAAAGACCTCATCAAGGCCTCCTTTCACGAAAGCCGAAAGGTATACGATAACGAGCAGTACCAGAAGGTAAAGCAGAAAGCTTGCCTTAAGCAGCAATGTCGACACCGGCCTGTGCTTGTGAAGAAGATGTGGCTTTAAATACGCATAGGAGATTGCGAAAATAAGCACGATAAATACTGCACCCAGTATGTAATTCAGGATATTCGGGAAATTTGCCATATTTCAGGTTTTTATGTTCTTTCTGTTTCTGCCCATACAAGCGAGCTAGCTCCCAGCACCGCGGCATTCTTTTCTTTAATGCCTGACGGCAGGATTTTTACTTTCCCCCTGTAGATGTGAAGGAGGTTTTCCTCCATTGATTTTACTGCAGGTTCAAAAATCAGGCTGCCGGCCGCTGCCAGCCCTCCGAAAAGGAAAACGGCTTCCGGGCTGGTATGGGCGACAAGATCGGCAAGCAAAATGCCGAGCATCCTGCCGGTATAATCAAAAGCACGTTTTGCAAGCCTGTCTCCCTTCACGGCCGCCTCATATATCATGTGAGAATCGAGTTTATCAAAACTTATTTTGCGAAGTTCACATGGCTCCAGGCTGTCGGCCATGATTTTCACAAAAGTTCTTTTAAGTCCTGTTGCCGAGATGTAGGTTTCGGCACATCCTTTTTTCCCGCATCCGCATTCACGTTCCGAAAAGCCAGGTTTTATTGTGGTGTGCCCCAGTTCTCCCGCGAAACCGTCATTGCCGTAAACGAGCCGGCCGTCAACGACAAATCCGCTTCCGAGGCCTGTGCCCAAAGTAAGAACAACAAAGTTTTTCATTCCCTTTGCTGCACCGTATATCATCTCACCAACTGCGGCAGCATTTGCATCGTTGGTTACTATTACAGGCCGGTCTGTATGGGATTTAAAGAGATCTGCAAGAGGCGTTATACCCTTCCAGGGCAGTCCGGCAGGGTATTCAATCGTACCTTTGTTGATGTTTCCCATCGGAGCACCTATTCCTATCCCTGCAATTTCTGCCTTAACTTTAAGCCTGCCCGACTGTGAGATCAGTTTTTTCCAGACAGCTTCCGCAAAATCTGCGGGATTGGGGTAACCGGGCGTGCTGAGAGAGTCCTCCGCCAACACCCTGCCATTTCTGTCAACAAGCCCGAACACACAATTGGTGCCTCCAATATCAATACCTGCTGCGACTTTCAATGTGGTCATCAGGAATGGAAGTTTAAGGGCTCTGAAAAAAATACAATTTAGTTACAAATATTAAAAAAATAGATGATTAAAACCGTTCTGCGGCTATTTATTTTACAATAAGGATACCGTCAGGAAAATTGAAGTTTGCCAAAATATTCCGGCCTGTGAAAGTCAGGCTTTCCTGAAATTACGGGTCTCCACGCCAGATAATGAGGCTCCTTCAGCCTGTCGCCGCATTTGTAGAAGTTGCCTGTCATCATTCTGCCGGCCGGAGAGCTGATCTTATGCCTGAAAAAAACTGAAACCGGTATGGCTGCCACAAGTTCCCAGTAAATATCACCCTGAGTCTCTTTGTATGGTTTCTTTTCCAGTGAAGAAAGTGTCCTTATCCTGGAAACGAAATCAATGTGGGCCGGCCTGCTGTCGTGCCGGCCGGTTCCGCAGCCCATGTAGCATGTACCTATCCCGTTAAACTCGAAATTGTAATAAATGCCGTCTCCTGCCGGTGAAACAAAGAATTCAACGCATGAGTCTTCCCATACAGGCTGGTTGATTTCTGTCATCCCGGCTTTAAAATATTTTTCCCTGACGAAAAATTTCAGGAATATCTCCTCATGGCTATAGGAGATTTTAAAAGAGACTTCGGGGCGGTACGGGAAATCTTTCCAGCAAACATATTCTATTTTATGTCTTACCGGCATTTTGTCGAGAGAAACCGACACTTCACCCAGCCCGGGGAAAAAACTTTCTGAACCGTTTTTCTGCAGTTCCAGGGGAGAAACTATCAGACACATAATAGGTTTATCTTCTGTTCTGTTCCGAATTCAGGTTAATCAGGCCCGGGCTTTTTTCATATAACTTTCCCAGATCCCATTCCTGTTCAACTACCCAGTCGGTCATAATATCAATCTCCCCGGGGTAATAAGTAACAGGTTCCGGCTGGCGGCGAATGTCAAAATCGCCTGTAGTCCAGATGCCGTTGCCATCTGTGTCAAAAACCGCCCTCAGCCTGTATTTGCCCTTTTCAAGAAGAGGGAAATCGGCTTCTCCCCTGTAATCGGGGACCCGTTGCATTAATACTTTTTCAGACTTATCAAGGAGTTGTATTATAACGTTGCCGGACAGGCCGGTGAGCTTCACTATAAGACGGCCGTACGAATTTGCCGGTCTTACGGTGAACTGGAAACCTGCTGAGTCAGATATTTCTCCGTATATATCCCTGAAAGCACCTTTGTCGGCTACAAGGAGATATTTTTCGCCTTCTGCCAGTTTTGCGTTAAGAAAGTATATCCGGGCAGAAGTGGTGTCGGGAGCGAGATAAAAGGGGATTTTTGTTTTTACGTCCCTGCTGAAAACGTAAAGTCTGATTTGTGAAGTATCTGCTTCCCGCACGGGAGAAGGTGACGAAAAGCTTATTACTTCTCCCGGTTTCATGGTGCCTCCCCTGATATTTACTTCCGGAACATATTTCCTGGCTGGCTGTTTTCCCCTGGCGGCTTTCTGCATCGTGAACCTCATCTGTACGGTGTCTTTTCTGCCAATTACATTTCCTGAAGAATCGGTGTAAGGATATTCAATGTACGTTTTCAGATCAGGTTCCGACCATTTCAGGCTGTCGAGAAGCCATACCGTGAGTGTATCTCCCCTGGTGTTTCTTTCCGTAAAATATTCGTCCTTACCGAATCCTCCGATTTCAAACCTGTAACCCTGCGGCGGCAGCGAAAGGGTATACCTTAACCTGTAGGGAAGGTCGCGCGAGGTTGATGTAAGATAATACTTTTTCAGCGGAGCAGTAAAAAGATAAAGCGGGTAATCGCCCTTAACAACTGCCTTCGCTGTGGCGGTGTCCTGTACTCTTGAAGAACTAAGGCTGTCTTTTCCGGGACTGATATAGTTTTTTTCAGGAGTTACCTCCACGGAGGTATCTGAAAAGGCGAACATCTCCTCCTGCAGGTCATATTTCTTATTGCCGTTTATATCTCCCAGGGCGTAAAGGTTATATCTTCCGGCCTTAACGTTGTCAATTCTGAAATACCCCTGTTTGTCAGCAATCGTAATATAGTCGGGCAGCTGTTTTCGCGGAGCAGTGTCGCAAAGGTTGCTGTGAAGAAGAACAAGTATATTGCCGGCAGGATTGAGGTCGTAGGCTGACACTACATTTCCGGTTACTGAAAGTGAATCAAGGTAACTGCCCGTGGAAAAGACATACTGAAAATTCAGAATCGGATTTCCCTCATTAAGGTCTTTTATTGCATCCTGGAAATATAAGGTATATGTTGTATTTTCCCTGGGCTCTTCTTTCAGCACTATTTTCATGGTCTTCCCTTTCAGTGATATTTCCGGTTTCTTATCCATCGGAGGGGAAATCATGAATTTTTCATTCAGCTTGTCGAGCACAACATACTCGTTGAATGTTACAGAAATTGTGCGGCTTTTGAAGAAAACCGTGCCTCCCGGAGGCACGCTGTTTACAACTACCGGAGGATCGGTATCCTTTGAGCCTCCCGTCGGGGAAACGATTTTGGCGCATGAGCCTGACAAAGCAGTCAATAATCCTGCCACCAGGACAGCAAGAACTACCGTTGCCGCTGAAACATTTTTCATCACAGTTACAAACTTACATCAATTTTTCAATTATAAATGGCAATCAGATGCCATGGGTTGGTTCCGCACCTTAATAAATTTTCTCCCGGCGAATCCTCAAACAAATATTTTATACCTTTGACAACTCCAAACAAGATACATGCACTGGCAGATAATCATATGGGATCCCAATCCTGAAATATTCAGGATAGGTTCTTTTGCCATCAGGTGGTATGGCGTTCTCTTTGCTTCCTCTTTCATGTTTGGCTACATTATAATGCAGAAGTTCTTCGCCAATGAGAAAGTAAATGAGACAGTCCTCGACAGGCTTACCGTTTACATGGCACTGGGAACCGTTATCGGGGCCAGGCTGGGTCACTGTTTTTTCTATGAGCCTGCATATTATCTAAGCAATCCGTGGGAGATTCTTAAGATCTGGCACGGCGGGCTGGCAAGTCACGGTGCTGCCATTGGCATTCTGACGGCATTATGGCTTTTTGAGAGGAAGGAAAAGAGGGGTTATTTCTGGGCGCTCGACCGTATTGCGGTTGTGGCTGCACTGGCGGGTTTCTTTATCAGAACGGGTAACCTGATGAATTCGGAGATATACGGTGTTGAGACCACCCTGCCATGGGGTTTTGTCTTTCTCCGCAACCACGAAACAGTTCCCAAGCACCCCACACAGATATACGAGGCTCTCACATATCTGGCCATTTTCTTTCTGCTCTACAGAATATACTGGAAGAAAAAGGGTGACGTGTACCAGGGCATGCTTATAAGCATCTTCCTTATCCTTGTCTTTTCAGCCAGGTTCCTGATTGAGTTTGTGAAGGAGCCCCAGGTGAATTTCGAAACCACTATGCCGCTCAATATGGGCCAGCTGCTCAGCATTCCCTTTATCCTGGCAGGTCTTACCGGACTGTATCTAAGCCTCAGGATAAAGAAACCCGGTATGATGAGGCCCGCTCAGGCAAAAAAGAAACAGCTTTAGTATTACTTACTTTTCAATCATAATGAATGTATTCCCCTGAATGCATTTCATTAACTTATTCCGGCAATTTATAAACCAGTTCCTGCAATCGGTAATTTGGCAGGATATTATTCTTCTCTGCTGATGTAATTTTCAGACTGTGAGAAGGCTGTGATTCTTACGGAAAGTGATCTGTCACCCTTGTTCTCACATTAAAATTATTACTAACCTAAATAAAAAGTTATGAAGAGACTTTTCTTTTTGTTTCTTGTCTTTCTCTGCCTTTTGCAGTCAATCGATGCACAGCAGAAGGCGGTTACCGGCACGGTTAAGAGCTCGAACGACGGGGAGCCTGTTATCGGTGCCACAATCATCATCAGGGGTACCACATCAGGTACTACCACTGATATAAACGGGAACTTCAGTATTGTCGTTCCGGGCGAAGGATCTGTTCTTGTCATTTCATACGTCGGTATGAAGAAGCAGGAAGTAACTGTTGGTTCAGGGACAACCCTTAACATTGTGCTGGAACCTGATCTGCTTGGACTGGAGGAGGTGGTTATTACAGCAATCGGTATTTCAAGAGAGAGAAAGTCCCTTGGCTATGCGGTACAGGACATAAGCGGTGACAAGATCAGCAAAGCCGAAACAGGCAATGTACTTACGGGGCTATCATCAAAAGCTGCCGGGGTGAACATCACTAGTTCAGCGGGTACAGCCGGGGCTGCTACATTCATTACCATCAGGGGACAAAATTCTATTACAGGAGATAACCAGCCTTTATTTGTTGTGGATGGAGTGCCGGTCGACAATTCGATGGATTATTCAGGTAATCCTGATGATGGCAGGAATAATCTTACCCAGGGGGTAAATTACTCAAACCGCCTTATAGACCTTAACCCCGATGACATAGCTTCGATTTCAGTCCTAAAGGGGGGTGCTGCCACTGCTCTTTACGGAATGCGGGCAGGCAACGGGGTGGTTATTATTACAACCAGGAAAGGCTCGGATACCGGAGGAAGGCTTAATGTCAGTTTTTCTGCTTCGATGGCTTTTGACATGGTAAACAAGCTGCCTGAGTTGCAGACAATGTACGCACAGGGAACCAACGGGGTATACAACACAACAACAACAAGCTCGTGGGGTCCGCTTATCTCCGAAATGAGGTTTGACGGAGCGACTGATTACCCGCGCGATAAAAACGGGAGGCTGGTCCTGGCCACAAACCCTGCCGCGAAACAGGATAAGCCGGGTATAGCCTATGATAACGTCGGAAACTTTTTCCAGACAGGTACAACCTATAATAATAATATCTCTGTAACGGGAGGAAACAAGGATGCCAACTTCTTCCTTTCGGTCGGCAACAACTCAACAAAGGGCATTGTTCCCAGAAACACTTTCAGCAAAACAACTATCAGGTTCTCAGGAGAGACACACCTGGGGCAGAAAATGACCATTTCCGCCTCGGCAAATTACATACGGTCGGGAGGAGCCAGAATGCAGCAGGGATCAAATACATCGGGTGTAATGCTGGGATTGCTCAGGGGCACTCCTACCTTCGATATTGCCAACGGGCATGGAAAAGATGGCTACAAGTATCCTGATTCATATATGTATCCTGACGGTACCCCGAGGAGGTATGCAACCTATGATAATCCTTTCTGGACGGTAAACAAGAATGTACTTACAGACCGGGTAGACAGGATACTGGGTAATATACTCCTTAAGTACATGCCGGTGAAAGACCTTTCATTATCTTTCAGGCTGGGTGATGATTTTTACATCGACCGCCGCAGCGGACACACGGCTCTTTTTTCGGCAAACATTCCCGATGGGCAGCAGGAGGAGGATCACCATTACAACAACTCCCTGAACTGCGACCTTACGGCTAACTATTTCAGGGAGATTCTCAGAGGGCTGACAGCTAACGTTACCATAGGCCAGAATATTTTCCAGAGCTACAGCCAGCAGCTTTACAACCAGGGTAACGGATTTGTGATTCCCGACTTTTACCATATGTCCAACACAAGCTCTCAGCTTGTAAGGGAAAACACAACAAAATACCGGACCGCAGCCATTTACGGGGATCTACAGCTGTCATTCCGGAACATGCTATTCCTCGGGTTCACAGGGCGCAACGAATGGTCAACCACCCTCCCCGAAAGCAATAACAGCTTCTTCTTTCCTTCAGCCAGCGCCGGTTTCATCTTCAGCGAACTTCCGTTTCTTAAGGGCAACAAAATCATCTCTTACGGGAAACTAAGAACTTCCTATGCACATATTGCCAACCATGCCCTTCCATATTTTACCAGCAATACGTTTACACTTGCAGTCATAAACGACGGGTGGGCTACCGGGGATTCTTTTCCTTTCGACGGAATTCCCGGATTCGTCCCGTCAAATATACTTGCCAACCCGAACCTCAAACCGGAAAGCCTGCTGTCGAGAGAGGTGGGAATTGAACTTAAATTCTTGAATAACAAGATGAACCTTGACTTCACATACTACAATAACCAGAACAAGGATCTTCTTATCCCAGTTCCGATTACAGGAAGCAGCGGTTTCAACAGCACTTACATCAATGCCGCGACAATGGAAAACAAAGGTGTGGAGATAATGGCCAATATTGTTCCCGTGCAGGGGAAAAGATTCACCTGGTCGGCAACAGTAAATTTCACCAGAAACAGGAACAAGGTCCTTTCGCTTGCAGAAGGAGTAACTGACATCAGCCTGGGAGGATTTACAGGCAGCACCATCAACGTGGTTGCCGGAGAAGCTTACGGAAGCATGTTCAGTACCTCATTCTACAAAGATCAAAACGGAAATGTAATAATAAACGACAATCCGGCAAGTGCAGGTTACGGTTATCCCATCAAGGACGAAACCATGAAGTCGCTCGGCAGTGTGGCTCCCGTCTGGACGATGGGAATAAACAATGACTTATCATTTAACGGGTTATCGTTGTCCTTCCTGTTCGACATCAAAAAAGGAGGCATAATGTGGAATGGCACCTTATCACGACTGATTGGTTTCGGAACATCGAAAATTACCGAAAACCGTGGTCAGAGTGTTGTAATGGAAGGAGTAAAGGGACATCTTGAAAACGGAGTAATTGTGACCTCTGGCGAGAAGAATGATATTGAAACAACCTGGTCACAGTACTACTATCAGAACATAGGCGGCGGGGCAAGCCCGGCTCAGGAACAGTTTGTGGATAAAACCGACTGGATAAGGCTTCGCGAGGCAACTCTTTCCTATGACATGGGAAAGGTCATAAACAAAAACTTCCTGAGGCAGGCAAGAGTATTTTTTACAGGACGTAACCTGTGGCTGAAGACTCCCTACAGAGGAATCGATCCCGAAACTAACCTTATGGGAGCTTTCAATGCGCAGGGCCTGGATTACTTTAATATGCCAAACACCAAATCATATGTCTTCGGCCTAAGGCTCGATTTCTAACCTTTATAATCAATGTCATGAAAAAGATTTATGCATATTTATTCATAGTGGCAATAATTTCAGTATCGTGCTCCAAATGGATCGATCCTGAAATAAACAACGACCCGAATAACCCTACAGACGTCAATGAACCACAGCTTCTTGCACCTGTTGAGGCAAATCTTGCCTACATTGCAGGGGGAGAACTGGCACGGTTTAACTGCGTATGGATGCAGCAAATTGCAGGAATACAGAGCCAGTCGGCCGAAAATGACATCTACACCATAAGTGAGTCGGATGTCAACAACCCCTGGAGCTGGAATCTTTATGCCCCGGGAATGATCAATACCAAGATAATGATGGAAAAGTCAGCAGAAGGAGGTTCTCCGCATTATGCAGGAGTTGCCAAGATACTGATGGCCTATCATCTCGGGATAACAACTGATGAGTGGGGCGACATTCCCTATACTGAAGCGCTTTCAGGCTTACAGAATAACTTCAAGCCAAAATACGACCCCCAGGCCCAGATTTACGATACAATATTCTCGCTGCTCAATCAGGCAATTCAAAACCTTTCTGCCACTAACAGCGTTCTCAGCCCGGGCGACGAAGACATCATTTATGGCGGCGATCTTGAAAAATGGATTAAAACAGCTTATGCACTTAAGGCAAGGTATAACCTGCACCTTGCTAAAAGAAAAGGTACATCGGCTTATACTGCTGCACTGACAGCATCCGAAAATTCCTATACGGGTAACTCCGATGATTTCAAGGTGGTTTTCGGTACAGCCTACAATAACTCCAATCCCATTTATCAGTCGGAACAGGAACGCCCAGGTTACTACTCGGCAAGCGCTACATTTCAGGCAAAACTAAGTGCGACCGGCGATCCCAGGCAGTCGGTTTACTTTGACGGAACGATTGGCTCCAATCCGGGTGAACCCAATCCCGACGCAGCATCAATAGGAGCTGCTTATGCATCAGCCGGTTCCCCTGTTTACCTTATGTCATATGTCGAACTGAAGTTCATTGAAGCAGAGGCTAGTTTTGCCACAAATGACCTTATCCGGGCCGCAGATGCATATAACGAAGGATTGAAAGCATCACTGCAGAGGGAAGGTGTTTACGGCGATGGTTCGTGGTACAACAGCCATAAAGAAACAAACGCTTCGATCTCCCTCGAGAAGATTATGACCCAGAAATGGCTTAGCTCTTTCCTGCAGATCGAGACATGGACTGACTGGAGAAGGACAGGTTTCCCAACCCTCCAACTGGCTGCCGGAGCAGTTACAAATCAAATACCGAGGAGACTTCCGTATCCCGAAGAAGAGAGACTTTACAACGGTGAAAACATGCCGGCCGGACTTTCCATTACTGACCGCGTTTGGTGGGATGTAGCTAAATAGAAATAAATTTGAATCAGACAAAAAGCTGTTCCTTTACTTCGGAACAGCTTTTTTCATTTCGTAAAACGGAATCTGCAATCCGTAAAACCAAAACTGCTATCTGTAAAATAAGGCGTGCTTTATCAACGCCCAATGCTTAATTTGTGAAAAACCTGAGAAATTATAGACTTCGCACCCGATTTTATTGCAACTTTGTAATATATGAAGTGGCTTCACTTTAAAATGACAGGAAAGAATACGGGAACCATGTTACTGGTTCTGTTTCTGATTTTGGCAACAACAGGATTGGCGAAAGGAGGAGATCAGCTGTTCTCATCGGCCAGGAAAGAATCTGCCGACAGCCTGAAAATAAAACATTACATTGCTTTGGCCGATAGCTTCCTGAAGAAAGGCGGCAGGACAGGTTTTGACATCGTCAGTTTATATATCGATTCAGCTTTGAAGGTAAGTCAGAATCTGCCGGGCAAGGTTACCGGAGAGCTTAATTTTTTTATAGCCAGGTATAATTATGCAAGAGGTGACTACTCCGGAGTGGAGGAAAAACTGCAATTGGCCGAAAAAAGTGCTTTGGAGAATAATAACTTCCCTCTTCTGGCCGATGTGTACCTTTTCAGAGGTATATATTTCCAGAGAATAGGGTTCTTAAGGGAAGGCAGGGAGTCGTTTGAGAAGAGCATACAGGTCGCAAGAAAAGAGAAGGTTGGTGAAATAATACCGTACGGTTATGAAGGCATAGCCAACATACTGATTGCTGCAGGGGATTCTGCCGGATACAGAAAGTACGTCAATGAAATGATCAGATCAGCTTTTGCCGAATCGGACACAATTGTTGCCCTTTCAGGATTACTCAGACTCGGGAATTCATATGTTGAGGGCGACAGGGACCCTGTAAAAGCAGACTCTGTCCTGAGAGAATGTCTGCGGATCTCCTTGTTATCAAAAAACACATATTATTCAGGATTTTCCTCCGCCAATCTGGGATGGAACTTCTATCTGCTCGGCAACCTTGATTCTGCACAATATTATTACAAACAGTCGATTAATTTCAGTATCCCCGATGGTCATGAAAGCATTACTGCCAATTCCCTTGGCAACCTGGGCACAATCGCCAGGGACAAAGGGTATTTTGAGACGGCTAAGACTTTTTATAAAAGAGCACTGGAGGTTGCATTAAAACTAAGAGACTGGTATACACTTTCGTGGGTTAATAACGACCTGCATAGGTTATATCTGATGCTCGGGGATACCGCAAGGGCTTACAGCAGTTTTGTACTGTTTAAGCAATATAACGACTCCCTTCTTCTGAAAAGAAGCTCGCAGGGCCTTACCGACGCAAGGATAAGATACGAGGCCGATAACCATAAGAAGGAGATCTCACTGCTGTCGGAAAAACTCAGGAATAACAGACTGATGAATCTCCTGTTCTCAGGCCTTCTGATTCTGGTAATAACAATCGGCCTTTTCACAATCAGCATTTACAGGATGAGCACCCGGAAGAGGATGAGCGAACTCAACGAGAAACTGGCTGAGATAAAACAGGCTAACCTGAGGCAGCAGATGAACCCTCATTTCATTTTCAACACTCTTAATTCAATACAATACTTTATGTACCAGCACGACAAGCTGGCTACAAATGTTTACATGACGAAGTTCTCCAACCTTATCAGAAAGGTGCTCGACAATTCGCAGCATACCTATATATCTCTCAGCGATGAACTTGATGCACTCTCCCTTTACCTTGAACTTGAAAGCATGAGGTTCAGGGATAAATTTGAATACAGAATAGAGGTGGATGAGGAAATAGATACCGCCCTTTACAAAATCCCGACGATGCTTCTGCAGCCTTATGTGGAGAATTCTATCTGCCACGGACTTATGCCTCTGGACAAGAAGGGCTGTATTAAAATAGAAATAACCCACAAGGGAAATCATCTCCTTTGTGCTATTGAGGATAACGGTATCGGAAGGGAAGCCGGAATGGAAAATAAAAAGGCTAAGGGAGGTAATCATGCCTCTCTGGGAACGCAGATAACAGCGTCAAGGCTCGACCTTGTAAACTCCGCGCACGGAACAAACCTTAAAACAGTATTCATCGATCTGAAAGACCATAAAGGAGAGCCTGCCGGAACAAGAGTTGAAATACAAATACCCATTTTGACATGAGCAGAAAATTCAGAACCGTTGTTGTGGATGATGAACAGTACGCTGTTGATTTCATCATTTCGGTCATCGGTGAATATTGCCCGGAACTCGAAGTTGCAGGGAAGGCCAATAATGTTACAGAAGGTATTGAGGTGATAGAAAAGGAAAAACCCGACCTGGTACTTCTTGATGTTGAAATGCCCAACGGAACAGGTTTTGACCTGTTGTCCCATTTCCCCGAAAAGAATTTCGACGTCATCTTCATTACAGCATTTAACCACTACGCAATTAAGGCAATAAAATTCAGCGCTGTCGATTACATTCTCAAACCAATTAATATAAATGAGTTTGTTGAAGCGGTAAGCAGGGTTATCAGAAAGCAGACCGACAGCAACATAAGGCTCAATGAGAAGTTCAGGATACTGATGGAGAATCTCAGGACCCCCACTCCCTCGAGGCTCGCAATACCCACTGCAGAAGGAATGGAGTACCTTAACCCCAGAGATATAATCAGAATTGAAGCAGACAGAAGCTATTCAAGGTTTTACCTCACAGGCGACAGAAAAATGCTGGTGTCGAGAAATCTCAAGGAGTACCAGGATCTCCTTGGCGACAGGTATTTCTTCAGACCTCACAACTCATTCCTGATTAACCTCCGGTTTGTAAAGAAATTTGTTAGAAAGGACGGCGGCTACATTGAGATGGCCGATGGATCACAGATACCTGTTTCCCGCAACCGAAAGGATATCTTTCTGGTTCATATGTCAAGATTCAGGGGATAAAAAAAAGGGGTCTTCCGACCCCTTTCATTAGCTAAACCTTAAACTAAAAACCTTTCGCTGATGCAGATCCCTTTCGGAGTATCAGCTTTGCGAAACAGGTGACAAAAGCATAGGAAAATATGCTGCAATAAGAGAAGTTGCTTCCATCTCGCTGGTTGGCCCCGCATTCAGCACTTTCTGATGGAAATACTCAAGCCTGTTCAGATGGGTGTCGACAGTTCTTAACCCCATCGCTTCGTATTTCTTATCGATCCTCTCCACTCCGAAATATTCCTGGCGGCATACATACTGGACCGATAATTTGTCGGAAAGTACAAGGTAGGTGCGACAATTCTTTTCCTTGCACACAATAATGCGAACTTCCAGGGGGGTATTGTCGTACTTAATTACAAAAGTCTGGCAATCTTTGCCCATAAAAGGAAGCATCTCATCAACCTTGATGAGTTTGAAGTTACCAAACGATGAATAGGTAGGCCCCTTTGCAACAACCTTTTCACCGAAACATACTGCGCTTATAAACGCCAGCATTACCGAAATCATTAAAACTTTTTTCATGGCTTGAAGAATTTAAGTTACTGTTCAGATTGTTTTTTCATTTTTAATTTCTCAGGAAGCCTTTTATGATCTTCCTGAAACGAAATTAGGCAATGATAATCTGATGCATCAGGTATAATATACGGAATGCCGTTCCCGGTTAACGGTTGGCTGATTTGGCTTTGTTTGCTTCTCTCCGGCACCTTTACTTTGCCTTTACTCTCTCAGGAAAAGCAGAGTCTTATCCCCTGACCGGGGAGCATAAACAATATAAATAAAGCGTGATGGGAACCGGGATCATTTTCTCAATATGCCGTGAAACAGTACGTCGAGTACTGCTTTTACACGGTGGAGGACATCAACCTCCCTCTTTTTCCAGAAGAGAGGCACCTCAAGTCCTTTCAGGGCCGTCTGGACGGCCATTGCCGTATATTCGCTGCCCTCAACCCTGAAAACCCCTTTCCTGTAGCCGTCGTAAATGATGAGCCTGAGTATCGCCAGTTCCTCGGGGTCATACCTGGCCTTTATTTTTTCAATGAAATCAAAATGGTCAAGATCTTTGTCAAAAATGGCATTATAATAATTTGAAAGGCTCTCAAAAGTGCTCATCCTCACGTTTATATATCTCTCCATCTTTTCAACGGGTGACTCAACCGACTTTATAGCCTTTGTAAGCTCATTCCTCATAAGATTGGCCTCATACATTATCACAGCCTTGAAAATGTCCTCTTTACCGCTGAAATAATAATAAATGGAACTTTTGCCCATGTTAACTTCCCGGGCTATCTCATCCATGCTGGTGCGTTTGAATCCATACCTGCTGAACACCTTACCGGCAGCATTGATGATCTTCTTCCTGTATTCCTCCTTGTTTACCATCAGAAACAGAGTAATTCTGTTATGAAAGCAATTACAAATATAACAATAAAGTAAAGTCCTGTCAAGTCATAAGGAACGGAATGACTGTAATTTAAATTCTGTATTCTGCAACCGGCATACGGGGCTTTTATATTACTTGCCAATATTTTATACCTTTGTGCTTTGGTTTATGCCGCCAGGCTAAACAGGGGATATAATGAGAATTAAAGGCAGGAGTTATCAAAGTATCTGGATCGACCCGGGCGAGCCTGAAAATGTAAAGATTATCGATCAGGCCAGGCTTCCTTTTTCCCTTGAAATAAAAAAACTCTGTTCGGCGGAAGATGTTTATGATGCAATATATAGTTTGTCGGTAAGGGGCGCCCCTGCCATAGGTGCAGCAGGCGCTTACGGAATGTATCTTGCAGCACTTGAAATGAGCTCAGCCACAAGATACAGGGAACATATGCACAATGCCGCCCATTACCTGATTTCATGCCGACCCACTGCGGTTAATCTTTCGTGGGCGGTTACGAAAGTGCTCAGTTCCATTTCTGATTATGGTTCAAAAGATAAAATTGCTGAAGAAACCCGGAAAGCCGCTGACGAGATCTGCCAGGCTGAGATTGACCGTTGCAGGGAAATAGGAAACCACGGAATTAAATTACTGAGAGAAACGCACAAAAGAAAAAACGGCTCCGCAGTAAATATACTTACCCACTGCAACGCCGGCTGGCTGGCCTGTGTCGATTACGGAACGGTTACCGCACCGGTATATATGGCAAGGGACGAAGGCATACCCGTTCATGTCTGGGTCAGCGAAACCCGCCCCCGCAACCAGGGAGCAAGACTTACCTGTTTCGAACTGGCCAATGAAAACATTTCCCATACACTTGTAACAGATAACGAATGCGGCCTTCTGATGCAGAAAGGAATGGTCGACATTGTGCTGACAGGAAGCGACAGGGTTGCCAGGAACGGCGACTCGGCAAATAAGATCGGAACATACCTTAAAGCATTGGCTGCTTACGATAACAATATACCTTATTATATTGCCGTTCCTTCATCATCATTCGATCTTTCAATTACCGAAGGTCCCGGCTCAATCCCCCTGGAAGAACGCGACCCCGGGGAGGTTCTGTACATGGAGGGTCTGGCAGACGGAAAGATTACAAGATTCAGGATTTGTGAAGCAGGAACAGATGCCCTGAACCACGCTTTCGATATTACCCCTGCACGGCTTATCAAAGGTTTTATTACCGAAAAGGGAATTGTTAAACCGGACGAAAAAAGTATACTTGAAAAGATAAATTAAAAAAACAGACAGATGGAAGGGTTCGTAAAATTCAATTGCCACTGGAGCCAGTCGGGACCCGTAATTTCAGACGAGCAGTTTGAGATAATCAACTACTGGCGGGAGGTGTTGTTTAACATGGATCTTATAGGGGCTTATGAAAACGGAGTAGGATTCGGAAATATCAGCATGCGGACCGGCCCCGGAAACCAGTTTATAATCACCGGCTCCTCCACAGGTGAAATACCCGAACTTGAACCGGGCCACTATGTCAAGGTGGTTTCTTTTAATATTGATGATAATGCCGTGCAGTGTTTCGGGCCACTGAAGGCCTCTTCAGAGTCGCTCACACATGCGGCAATATATTTATCGGACCCGGGCACAAATGCGGTTGTACACGTGCATGCCTTAGATCTCTGGAGCGAACTGATACATAAGGTGCCTACCACAAACCCGGGCATGGATTACGGAACCACAGGGCTCGCAAAAGACATACTCAGGATCTTCCGCGAACCTGAGGTTTATGAAAAAAGAATTATCGTAATGGCGGGCGACAGGGCCGGGATACTGACATTCGGGCACGACATGGACGAAGCCGTTGGGGTACTTATGCAATACATCAGGAAATAGTCCGCTTAATGGTTAAAATCGGAATAATAGGGGGCTCCGGTCTTGAAAATCCTGACATCCTTAAACAGGCCTCCGAAGTATCTACCGTAAACCGTTTCGGCACTCCATCCTCATCACTGTTATCCGGGAAAATAGAGGATGTTGAAATTATTCTTCTCTCCCGCCATGGAAGGCAGCATACCATTCCGCCATCCCGGGTTAACAACCGGGCAAACATTTATGCGCTGAAGGAGGCCGGCTGTACCCATATTATTGCCACTACGGCATGCGGCAGCCTTCGGGAAAACATTAAAAGGGGCGACCTTGTCGTACCCGACCAGTTCATTGATTTTACAAAGAGGAGGGAAACAACTTTTTTTGAAGAGTTTCTCCCGGGTGAAATGAAACATACGCCCATGGCCGATCCTTTTGACAAAGGCCTCCGAAACAGTCTTGTTTCAAAAGGAAGAGGTTTAGGCTTGCCGATTCACGATGGAGGAACAGTCATTACCATTGAGGGCCCCCGGTTTTCCACCCGGGCCGAATCACTTATGTTTCGCTCGTGGGGTGCAGATATAATCAATATGTCGACTGCACCTGAGGCAATCCTGGCTAATGAGGCCGGCATACCCTATGCCGTCGTAGCCATGAGCACAGATTACGACTGCTGGAAGACAGATGAGGAGCCGGTATCGTGGGAGAAAGTAATTGAGGTGTTTCATGCCAACGTTCACAATGTTCTTCGCCTGCTCCGGGAGGTAATACCCGAAATCGGTAAATGAAGCAGACAGGTTGCCTGGTTTGCAAATTTTCCAACAATTGTTTAATATTGCAGTCCGTTTTTTAAGTTAAAACTGCCGTTTTAATAAGTCGTTAACAGGGCAGTTAAAAGATTGGTGAAAAGGGCCCATAGCTCAGACGGTTAGAGCATCTGACTCATAATCAGGGGGTCGCTGGTTCGATCCCAGCTGGGCCCACATGAAAAAGAGCGAGAGCGAGAGCGAGAGCACTCACTCTTTTTCCTCGCACTCGCTCTCACACTCACACTGACAACCTATTAACAAATTTTTATAAGCGAAAGTCAGTGAGGTTGCGAACACTCTCGATCTGTTTTCTCAAAACTCACTC
>JARKQN010000060.1 GCA_029974835.1 Bacteroidales bacterium | reverse complement strand
TCCGTCAAACTTCCTCCCGCAGACCTGGTCAAATGTCTGATAAAAGGAGAGAAGATGCTCCCGACTGGTGTTTTTTGCCTCATAAGTCGCAGTCTGCAGAAGCGTGAGCTCCACCTGGAGAGGGGTGTTGCCAAGCAGCCGCGCGAACTGCGTCTCCGTTTCTATCTTGGTAGGCATGAGATTGAGCAGTGCTACCTGAAGCGGCCTTATGTCCTGTTTGGCCGCACGGAGTTCATCCATAACGAAAATATTTTCATTCAGAAGCGTCTGTGTCGCAGGGAGACTGTCCGGTATCTTAATAGGCATTTGTATGCCCCCTTTCAGTTATTTGATGCTAATAAAAAAGGCAGCCCATACGTTAAATGGACTGCCTTAGTAGTTTTTATCGGATCTCGCGCCAAATCAGGACCGCGAACTGCCGTAATAAACTCCAAAGGCACTCCTGCGCATCATCATGCAGCACATCAACGTGTTATTGCCGCTTTTTTTATTCATTGCGCTTCCTCCTTTGATAAGTTTCCGGAAATTCTAATGACTCAGCGTCAAAAAGTCAAGAATTCTTTTTAATTTGTTTACATCAGCTCGGTGCCTCGTTACAATTGGATGTAACGGTAAATATTTCTTATTAAAAAGGTGATTGGGATGACATCTGAAGAAAGATTGAAGGAACTGGGAATAGAACTTTTTACCGACATCAGGCCGATCGGCAGTTATGTTCCTTTTGTGAGGGCAGGAAATCTGGTATATGTTTCGGGACAGGGACCAAGCATAAAAGGAAAGTACATCGACTATATCGGCAAGGTCGGAGACGGCATTTCAAAGGAGAAAGCCAAAGAGGCTGCAAGGGCAACTGCTGTAAACCTTATTTCTGTCCTGAAAAATGCAGTTGGTGATCTTGACCGGATCGAAAGGATAGTAAGCATTCACGGGTTCGTGAACAGTACTCCTGATTTCACGGAGCAGCCATATGTAATTGACGGAGCCTCCGAGCTCCTTGTTGAACTTTTCGGCGAAAAGGGCAGGCATGCAAGGTGCGCTGTCTCGGCACCCTCTCTGCCGCTCGGCATCTGCGTTGAAATAGAACTCATCGCGGAGATCAGATAAAAACGGGAGGCGTTATCCTGGGGTGCACGGAGATCCCGCTGCTGGTAAAACAGGAACAGACAAAGATCCCCCTCTTCGACACGACGACACTGCTTGCCGAAGCGGCAGTAAGAGAGGCATTAGCTGAGTAAAAGATAAATTATTTTGTCAGGTT
>JARKQN010000040.1 GCA_029974835.1 Bacteroidales bacterium | reverse complement strand
AATATAAAACTCAAATCCCTTTTGGCAAACGTTTTGTTAAAAAATTTTACGTTTTGTATCATTTCACAGATGTAATACCTTTGCTGTCCTATATTTCTTGATGAAACCTCATATTTATACCCTTGATAACGGAATCCGAATAGTGCACCTTCCGGTAAACAGCATGGTTGCACATTGCGGATTGATTATAGGTGCCGGTTCGGGAAACGAGGAGAGCATTGAACACGGACTTGCCCACTTTACCGAACATATGTTTTTCAAGGGAACGGAAAGGAGAAAATCATACCATATACTCAGCAGGCTCGAGGATGTGGGCGGTGAGCTCAATGCTTATACAACAAAAGAAGAGACTGTAGTCCATGCCTCCGTGCTTTCTGCCCATTTTGAGAGAGCTGTGGAACTTATCCACGACATTGTGTTCAATTCGACTTTCCCCACTCATGAGATCGAAAAGGAAAAAGAAGTAATAATTGAAGAGATTAAATCCTACAGAGATAATCCATCCGAACTTATCTTCGATGATTTTGAGGGAATTGTATTTCAAAATCATCCCCTGGGGCGCAATATTCTTGGCACACCCGAAACGATAAAAGAGTTCAGGAAATCCAGCATTACCGGCTTCATTCAAAAAAACTATTCAACCGGCAGAATGATCTTTTGCTCTGCCGGGAAAATGGAACCCGGAAATGTTTTTAAACTTGCTAAAAAATATCTTGAGAGCATACCTGAGCGATCTTTTTCAAAAACCTCCACTCCTTTCACCGGCTGCTCTGGAGTGACTGTCACCCGCAATATGGGTACCTGGCAGAACCATTGCATAATTGGAAACGTAGCTTACAATATCTACGACAGAAAAAGGCTGGGAATGTTTATGCTAAACAACATACTGGGAGGGCAGGGTCTTAACTCGAGGCTGAATCTCTCACTCCGCGAAAAAAACGGTTTCGCCTATAATATCGAATCTGTATACAATCCATATACTGTAACAGGTGTATTCTCAATTTATTTCGGTACTGATAAGGACCATCTCGAAAAAAGTATTGCCATAACCCACAGGGAGCTCAGGAAACTGAAGGAAAACAGCCTGGGCACGCTTCAGCTCAGCAGGGCCAAGAATCAGATTAAAGGATACCTTGCCAGGGGTTATGAAAACCATGAAAATCTAATGCTGAGCATGGGAAAAAGCCTGCTGGTCTTTGGTAAAATTGAATCTCTTGAGGAAGTCTGCAGCAAAATCGACTCCATAAAAGCATACGAGCTTCTTGAGGCTGCAAACGAAATTTTTGATACCGGAATGATCTCAACACTGATCTACAAATAAAAATGGACGAGAAAATACTTCAGTATATTTTTGATCATTCAACTCCTGAAGATCCCCTTCTTGAGGATCTGTACCGTCAGACCCACCTGAAGTTCGTAAATCCCAACATGTCCTCCGGGCATTTGCTGGGAAGAACACTCGAGATGATTTCGAAGATGATAAGACCGGCATTTATACTTGAGATAGGAACCTTCACAGGATATTCAACGATATGCCTGGCAAGGGGACTTGCACCCGGAGGCAAGCTTTATACCATTGAACTGAATGATGAAATTACCTCCTTCAGCAGAAGTTATTTTGCAAAGGCAGGCCTCTCTGATAAAATAGTTCAGTTGACCGGCAGAGCACAACAAATAGTGCCGGAAATAAATCTCATCTTCGATCTTGTCTTTATTGACGGTGATAAAAGAGAATATATCGAATATTTCGATTTAGTTAGGGATAAAGTTCCCGCCGGAGGATTTATCCTGGCCGATAATGTCCTTTGGGGAGGAAAAGTATTGCAGAATGATCCGATGGATGCACAGACACGGGGAATTATTGAATTCAACACCAGAATCAGGAAGGAACCTGGTTTTGAGAACCTTATCCTCCCTCTCAGGGACGGCCTGATGCTTATCAGGAAAAAAGCTTCTCACTGATCAGTAAAAAAATGAATTTCCATTCTGTAACTTATTTATGGTACAGTTTTTGCGACAATTCCAAAAAAAAGCTGAAATGAAAAAAATTTTCATCCTTCTTGTTATTGCTTCAATTTCCGTCCCATTACTTACCCAATACTCAAGAGCTGATATATTGCAAAATCTTGAAAAACCGGCATATCCTCAGGACCAGGTTCTCACTGCCACTCTTAAACAGGCAAGCCGGCTGTTCGGGGAAAAAGATGATCTGACATCGGTTATAGCTGTTCTGCCTGCCGGAACCAGTGTAACTGTAACGGGTAGTGATTCCGATTATTACAAAGTTTCGTGGGAAGACACTGAAGGGTTTATCTTTAAACAGCATGCCGAACTGTCAACTGTTTCTGCTGCAACGCAGTCCCCCAGACAGGATCAGGTTAATGAAGGACCGGTTCGAAAGGAGGAACCTGTAAGTGAAATGTCAAGATTTGAATATCTTCAGAAAAAATACGGTCCCCGTGTTGCGGCTCAGATAAATGCGGGTAAAATATGGAAAGGCATGACGACTCAGATGGTTCAGGATAGCTGGGGAAACCCCAGGAAGATAAACCGGTCGATATCCGGCAACTTTGTCAAAGAGGAATGGATTTACGTGAACACCTGGCTATATATCGAGAATAACACCCTTATCGACTGGGGTCCGATCAAAAAATAAAAGCTCAGGCTCAACATTGCCTCCGACCTGTTCTCTACAGCCCTGTACCATACCAGCCTCCATGGAACTCCCCTGCCAGTCGACTTCTCATAGCCCTGATTGTGCCGACGAAGCCTCTCTCCAGGATCCCGTGTCTGTCCCTTGTAATACGA
>JARKQN010000118.1 GCA_029974835.1 Bacteroidales bacterium | reverse complement strand
GTTGCCAAAGGAATTAGGTATGTTGAACTGCCCTGTGCGGCATGCATTACTGATCACAAGGGGATACATGTTTTTATTTGTGAGCTTTGTTACGTCATCCGATTTAAATAACGGGCCAAGCCAGCCGTAGGAATCGCCATGACCAGAATAATTTACAAAACCCAGACCTTTATTGAAAAGCTTAATTATTGAATCCCTTGCATTTACAGATTGAGGGTAATAGAATACATTGTTGCTGATATTGCCTGCCGGATTCAGATAGTATTTACTAAGGTACTTTATCTGGCCGTTCATATATGTGGCATATCCTCCGTCGTCGCCGGCTGTTGTAAGAGTCCTGGAATAGAATTTATTCGTGTCGGCAAACTGAAATTTTTCATACTGAATAATCTTATTCAGGACTGCCTTTAGTTCGGAAGTATCCGATACTGATATCCTTCCGGTAAACATCTCCGGCAGGTAATCACCGGTCCCGTCAAAGGTGGTGTAGTAAAGATCGGATATGTTTCCTGTGCCTTCTGAAAGGGGAATTCTGTTATTATCCCCGACAATCATCAGGTATACCGGCGGGGTTCCGGCAAGTTTTTCCCTTGCATAAATTTTATTTAATGTATCCTTTAAATCGGTAAAAGTATTTCCTGCGAGGCCTGCACCCTTATAGAGAGTGGTTATCTTTATGCCCTTGCTCGTTTTCCATTGCATGTATGGGGCAAGCGTCTTTCTGAATGCTGTATCTGTGATTATGACCATCTTTACAGGCTCCTCAGAATAACCGTTTAACAGGTCTTCGTATGTGTAGTTCAGCAGGCCTTTCGAAAAAGATTGCAGGAAGGGAAGGGCCTCTGTCGAAGCCGATTTGGTGAAATCTCCTTTTTCCGCTGAGCTTATTGTGATCTTCATTGAAGTAATGACCTCGAGCTCATTGTCGCGGGGACTGTACCTTACAGGGAATACAGATACCTGTGCTATCTCTTTATCGCGGCTTTTGCCGAGATATTCCACCTTAACAGTGTCCGATCTGAGATAGCCTCTCTGGCTGTATGTTTCCCTGTCAATTTCAAATCTGATTTTCTGCCTCTCCTGGTTTTTCGTTCCTTCCTCCTGCCTGGGATATACCATTCCCCTGATGCTGTTTCGGGAAGGATGGATAATTGAGGTTTTAACGTCAGTTATTTTTATAGTGTATTCTTTGCCGGGAATTGTAATAAGCTTAGAATAAACAGGCAGCTCCGGTTTGCCTTTTTCACTGGAAATGTCATGCCCGGGAATTATAACCCTGTAAAAATTACCCTCCGGCACTGTAACCTGCCGCAGTTCAAGCCCTGAAACATTATAGTTTATCGTGATTTCCGTTCCTGAGGAAATGACCTCAATTTTCTGCCTGTCGGGGTGGAAGATATATTCTCTGACAACAGAAACCTGGGCAGTACTATTTAATAACAATACTGCCGGCATTATGGCCGTCAGGATATATTTCCCTCTCCCCTGAAACATCAGTGTTATTTTACTAACAGAATAACCCAAATTCTATCGCCAATTTATGAAAAAAAAGAAACTTAATTGAATCTCAATACATAATATTTGACGAATGCAATAAGATTTGTACATTTACAGTTGATTTTTTATGACGAACACATATTAAATGACCAGACTGGTAAAGATACTGCCCGTTATTTTTCTGACTTTGTCGGTCAATGCCCAGGTTAACCGTTTTGGTGTACCGGTTATTAAAAACTACGGGCAGGATGTGACCCATGGGTCGGACTACAGCTGGAGTATCACAAAAGATAAGAATGGTGCTTTATATGTGGCCACCGACACAAGGGGAATCCTGAGATATGACGGTCATGCCTGGACGAATATTTCCCTTCCCGGTGACCCGGTTGTCAGGGCGCTCGGGACGGCAAAAGACGGTACAATCTATGTCGGCGGAGCTTTCGAATTTGGTTACCTCCAGCCAACCTCCACAGGTGCCATTGAATACGTATCAATCTCAAGACATCTGTACGACACCCTTTCAGGTAGAACGAATGACGATATTAAAATATCCAGGTCGCAGATCCAGGAAATAAATTCAGTTCTCGTGACTGATTCCCTGGTATACTTTAGAAGTTTTGAGTCGCTTTTTATTTATAACCCACAGACCAGCAAGACTCTCTTCATTTACTTCAGGGATTACGGACTGACACAGGTACAAACCATTAAAGATTTCAACGGAAGAATAATTATTGCGGATATCCTTAAAGGGCTGTATGAATTAAAAAATAACGTGCCGGTTCCGTTGCCCGGAGGAGAAAACTTTGCCAGAAAAATCTGTACAGCTATCCAGCCATATAGTGAAAGAGAGCTGATTATCGCAACCTATTATGATGAGAACCGGGCAGGTTCGGGCGATGATGTTATTTTCAAATATGATATCATCTCCGGCAAAACAGTAAATCCGGTTACACGCGAGATGAACGAACTTCTGAAAGGTTCACAGATTTATACTTCTGTTTTACTTCCGACAGGTGAGCTGCTGCTCGGAACTCTTTCGGAAGGTATAATTGTGCTTGACAAAGATCTCAGGCTCACGGGAAAATGGGATGTAAACACTTCCGACCTGCCTGACCAGACCATAACATCCTTTTATTGCGGAGACGGACCGTCAGAAGAATTATGGGCAGCTTCAGCAGGCTTTATATCAAAGATTTTAATCAACCTGCCTTTTACCGAACTCGCACCAAGGACAGGATATGAGGGCGTTGTGAACAATATCATGGAGTTCAATAATAGCATATACCTGGCAACAGATCTTGGCATATTTAAAAGCACAACCGATAAAGACGGGAATTTTGCCTTTAAGAGATTCATGAATTTAAATCAACAGGCCTTTACCCTTTATCCGGCACAATTTCAAAACCGGAAATTCCTTCTTGCCTGTACAATCTTTGGCCTTTACCAGATAAACGCGGACGGATCGGTAAGGAATGTGGATGATGAACTTTTCTATCCTGACGGAACCAAAAGGGGAACCAATTCAGTTAGGTCAGTGCTGCAGTCGGAAGTTGATCCGTCATTGTTTTACATGGGCCTCAGCAAGAACGGATTGACATTTCTCAGATACGACGGCGTCAAATGGAGATTTGAGAAACAGCTGAAAGACATTGAAGGAGCAGTAGCCGCTTTATTTGAAAATGAAAAAGGGGATTTGTTCATTTTTACCAATCCTTCAAAACTAATGATGCTTCCAAAGGATGGAACAACATTTACAGTTTTCACTCAAAGCGACGGATTACCCGAAGGATTTGTGAATGCCATCGCAAAAGTTGATAATAAGATTCTGGCAATAACATCCAGGGGTATATACAGTTACAACAGTGACACCGGAAAATGGAATGACTATGATGAACTGTTGTTTGGCTACACGCACAACATGAACTGCAAAGACCTTTACCGGGATGAGGATGGCGATTTCTGGGTTTCGGCTCTGAGTGAAAAGACATACGAGATGTTCTTCAGAAAGGATTCAGCACAGGTCAGGATGATAAGAGGGCCACTGAATATGATGCCAAACATCGAAAAACTGGATCTTAAATCCATCCGGAACAGAATCTGGATCCCCAAATCGAAGAGCATATTTTTAATAGATAAAGCAAAATTGCTCCTTGATGCTCCGAAAATTCCGACTCTGTTGTCGAAAATTACAATAGGCAGCGATTCAGTGTTTATGCAGGGGACATTCTATAAAACACTTGAAAACGGACGGAGAGTACCCTCAAGGGATAATCATAGTAATCCGGTGCCTGAATTCAAATACAGTTATAATTCTGTATCCTTTTTCTGGACCACCCCCTACTTCCCCGAGGAGGAGTCAGTGTCATACAGCTTCAGACTTGAAGGGTTTGATAAGACATGGTCGAGGTGGGAAAAGGTTTATTACAAAGATTTCACCAACTTGCCTTACGGAAAATACACTTTCAGGGTAAAGGGAAAAACCGTAACCGATATTGAAACCGAAGAGGCAGCCTTCGAGTTTATCATTCTTAAACCGTGGTACCTTACCACGCTTATGATTCTGCTCTACGTGGTCGCTTTTGTCGTCCTTATAATTCTGATCATAAAGGCGTACACCAGAAAGCTTAAAAATGAGAATATCAGGCTGGAGGGTATCGTAGCCGAAAGAACTGCCGTTGTAGTGAAGCAGAAAGAGGAACTAGAATCGAGCATACATTATGCCAGGAGAATTCAGATGGCCCTTCTTCCGTCGGAAACGATACTTTCAGAGAATCTCAAAAACTATTTCATTCTCTTTAAACCCCGTGATATAGTAAGCGGCGATTTTTACTGGATGACCAAAAAGGAGAACAGACTCTACATAGTGGCGGCCGACTGTACCGGGCATGGTGTGCCTGGAGCTTTCATGAGCCTCCTCGGCATGTCGTTCCTCGACGAGATTATTGATAAGGAAAAGGCCCCCAGGGCCGATTACATACTTGGTGAACTGCGCCTTCACGTTACCGATTCACTGAAACAGTCGGGCGGCGACGATGAAGCAAAAGACGGAATGGACATGGCACTGCTGGTTATAGATTATAACACAAACCAGGTCGAGTTCTCAGGTGCCTATAACCCGTGTTTCAGGGTGCGGAAACTTTCGGAAGAGGATCAGAAGAAATACAGAGACAGCGACACCGAGATGCCTGACGGCTCAATGACAAACGGCAGCTATCTTCTCGAAACAATTTATGCCAGCAAAATGCCAATTGGCATCTCCAGCCGTATGAACGAAGATTTTGTGTTCTACAACTGGGCACTTGAAAAGGGTGTATCCTATTATCTTTTCTCCGACGGTTATATCGACCAGTTCGGCGGCGCAAACGGCAGAAAATTCATGAAGAAAAACTTCAAAAGGCTTATTCTTGAGATTCAGGACTATCCGATGAAGAGACAGAAAGAATTACTCGAAGAGCGCCTTAAAGAATGGATGGGACAGATGCCGCAGATAGATGATATCCTTGTTATGGGAATAAGGACCGACTGAATCCTTTCTTACCGGCTTCTTCCTCCCCGGTAAATGCTTCATCTGCCGGATCATGGCTTAGCCTGTAAAGGTATCCCTTTTCTGATGCATCCATTGCCAGCACACCGCACGAAAGCAGACCTGCAATAATTTTCTCGGCCCTGTAAGACGGCAGACGCGCTATCCTGCGGAAGGCGGAAAGCGATATGTATTCATTGTGGCGGAGATAATCCAGTAACAGCCTTTCTGCCTTGCCAAACCTTATCATTACGCCGGATTTTCTCTCCGAAAGATTCCACAGCTTCAGCAGCACTCTGCCGGCAACAAGATTCTGGTCATTATTCCTGTAATATGCCTTCCAGCTGCCGTCATCACTTTTTGCCTTATACGGACGTTTATCACCCTTCTCCACTTCAACTCCGATAACTGTCTTACCGTTTACAAGATACTGGCTTATGGCAACAGGAACCTCAGGCCTGCAGTATATCCTTGCTGCTGTTTCAATCATGTAATACTCCTCTTCGGAATTAACCCCGGCAATCGAACCATTATCCCTCACGCCAAGCAGGAGAATGCCACCCTCGGTATTTGCAAAAGCCGATAAAGTCCTTGCTATCTTCCTGGAATCGTTGATACAGTACTTAAAATCAACCTTCTGATTCTCTCCCCCCCTGATCAAATCTTTCAGAAACCTGTTCATTTCGCTTTTTGTTTATGTAAATGTCAGCAGACCAGGAAGATAATCAAGTAATTATCTCTGCTGCAGCGGACCTGATTTTAATCAGTATCTTTATGCTGTAAACGAAAATAATATAAAAATTAATATATTCATTGCCTTATTTAAATATTTCTGATATGTCACGAGTAAACTATAACCGGCGGAAATTTCTGAGGATAGGAGCTGCAGGTGCTGCCGGAGCAATTGTGCTTAAAGGTTCGGCAGCTGCGGTATCAGATATGCAGGATAATAATATTGCAACACGCATTCTGGGCCGGACAAACATTAAAATACCGGTGATCAGCTTCGGGGTTATGAGAGCTGACAGCCCGGCCCTGTGCAGGGCGGCATGGGAGAACGGCATCAGACTTTTTGATACCGCAAACGTTTATCAGAACGGCAATAATGAAAGTATGCTCGGCAACCTTTTTAAAGACTTGCCAAGAGATTCATTCATGATCGAAACAAAGGTGAAACCTTCCGGTGTTGGACAAAACGGACTGCCCACTTCACAAACAACAACAGACGATTTTCTGACAAAATTCAAGACAAGCCTTTCAAGACTGAAGCTGGATTACGTCGATTTCCTGCTTGTTCACGATGTCAGTACTCCTGAAATGTTAAATCACAAACCGCTCATTGCAGCCCTTTCAAGACTGAAAAAGGAGAAGAAAACCAGGTTTGTCGGATTTTCCACCCATAACAATATGGCCGGAGTCATAAGAGCAGCCTCCGAATCCGGATTTTGGGATGTGATTCTTACATCCTATAATTTCAGGCTGCCAAATATCAGTGAAATGAACGAGGCTGTTGAAAAGGCAGCTTCTGCAGGGATAGGCATAATTGCCATGAAAACACTTGCCGGCGGCGCATTCCTCGACAAGGAAAAAACCAAACCCGTAAACACGACCGCTGCAATTAAATGGGCCTTATCAAACCCAAATATACATACCACCATACCGGGTATGACAACCTTTGACCATCTTACCTCCAATCTTGCCATACTTAAAGATCCTGTCTTGAACGAAAATGAGAAAAAGGATCTTATTACGATGGCCGCCGAACCCGGAATGTACTGTATAGGATGTAATCAGTGTCTTGAAACCTGCCGTCTGCGGCTGCCGGTCCCTGATCTTATGAGAGCATATATGTATGCCTACGGTTACTCAAACGGGCGTATGGCGTACGACCTTCTGGGCTCGCTCGGAACAGGCGCAGCTCCCTGTGTCAACTGCAACAGCTGCACGGTGAAATGCACAAATAATTTCAATGTGAAAGAAAAAATTTCGGATGTTTCGAGACTCGTGAACATGCCCTCTGAATTTATTGCCTGAATCAAGCTCATAAGTATGCGGAAATTAATTCTTTTTTATGTCTTTTTCCTGGCAGTCATGCCTTCTGCGTTTGCCCAGCCCTACAGCTTTCCTGAACTCAGGGGCTATAAAACAGAATCAAGATACCCCGTTTATACGGCTGAATCATTGTGGGATTTTATCGACGGTGCGGCAGACGGCTACCTGGCATTCGGTTTTGAGAATGTTCATGTAAGGGAGTACAGGAAGGGTAAGAAGGTTATCAAAGCAGAGATTTACAGACACAAGGATAAAAACAATGCTTTTGGTATTTATGCCTCAGAGCGGTCGCCGTCATTCAGGTATCTTAACCTGGGCTCACAGGGATACACTACAGAAGACGGTTCCCTTAACTTCTTTAAGGATAGGTATTATGTCAAACTGAGAACCTATTCGGAAGACCAGAAAATTATTAATGACCTCGAGAAACTTGCTGTCCGGATAGCAGACATGCTTCCCGGTGATCCGTCGATACCCTCCCTTTTATCGGAATTTCCTGAAATCGGTAAGGTAAGGTATTCCGAGATGTTCATTAACAAAGATGTACTGGGGCACGGATTTCTTGAAGGGGCCTTCAGTGCCCGTTATGAACTGGAAGGCGCCTCGTTTGTAATATACCTCTTTGAGAAATCCGGAACGGAAAAGGCGACTGAATGCGTTTCGGCCTATCTGCAGAAAACGGGAATGGAACCTGACGAAAGCCAGGAGGGAAAATATATGCTTCGCGACGGATATAACGGCACTATTTTTCTCTCGTGGAAGGGTAACAGAATTGTCATAATCGAGGGCCTGGCAAAAGACCAGTCGGCACTGGCCGAAAGGTATGCCTCTGAAATACTCAGATGAAGTTCAGGGATAATATTATCAGGAATACCAGCCTCTTTCCCTGTTTTTCAAGCTGCCGGTAATTTCACAGGCCAGATTGACGTCCTCCACGATCTGGAAGTCAAACATTCCCACACAGATAAAATCAGCCCCGTTTTCAAAGGCGTACCTGAATCCATCTTTGGGCGCTATGGCTCCGGCAGCAAGTACTTTGAACGCAATCCACGGTTTTCTGACACTCTTCATAAACTCGGCCGTCTGTTCCGGGAAAAGATCAAAAATGTTGTCGTGAATCATGTTATGATCACTATACCTTTTTGTGTCAACACTGAATTCGGTTCTGTTTTCCCTTGGATGAGCCGACCAGTAATTGTCGTGATGAAATGTTTTTACATAAAAATCGGCCGGAATACCTTCCTTTTCACATGTTTTAATAACCTCCAGTGAGTGGGCCCCGACACCTGCAGGAAATCCCTTTTTCTTTATATATTCAACCGCCTCTGCCAGCTTCCCGCTTTTACCTTCCCTTACATACCTGTCGCTCTCCGCTCCCTGAATATACAGAAGGTTTGCACCGTTTGAGATTGCAAGGTCAATATCACCGAAAAAATTATCCTCCTTTATGTAAACCTGGTAAATAGTCTGCATCCTGCCGTTGTAAATCTTCAGGTATTTTCTGATATACGGATAGTTCCGGTTAACGGTAAAGGTGGTATTGATGCCTGCCATTTCGGCAAGGTGCAGGGTGTTCAGAATACGCTTCTCATCGTTATACGCCTTGAACAGCTGGTTTGCATATTTAAGATCCCGGGCATGCGCATAGCCGCTGATCAGATTACATCCCATAATAAGACGGCTGACTTCGTAACCGCAAAGTTGTCCCGTAGGCAGTTTACCCTCAAGTTCATCAAGCTTTTTAAAATCAAGTTTGATGGTGGCCCCTGAAACAGCATCGGGCTCTCTTCCCGACAGGCTCTTAATAAGACCGCCGGAGAAGAGGGCAAGAAAAGGCAATCCTGCCAGGCTTTTTATCAGATCGCGCCGGCGGCTGCTGTCACTTATTGCCACTGTATTAACCGAATTAATTCCTTCCGTGGTCGGGGTGGCCGTTTTTCGCGTGCGGTAAAAGTCAAGTCCGTAAAAACGCCCCGACTGGGTAAAGCCAAGCACAAGCAGCGCCAGAAGCTCGATAATGTTTTTGCTTACGATAAAATAGTTCCCTTCGTTTATTGCGCCCGTTGTCCATATTCCGAAAGGGGGATAGGCCAGGTAATATGCCGCCAGCATCACTATACCGGTCCACGATGCAAATCTTGTGAAAAGGCCCAGCATCAGCGCCAGGCCTGTGAGCGTTAGTCCCCAGGAGTTAAGAAAATCAGCAGCAGAAAGGAGTGAAGGGTCTGAAGCAATCCACCTGAAGAAATCTCCGAAAATCCATCTCGAACCTTCAAGATACCACCTGGCCGTCCAAGAGGGATCAAGCACCTTTATCAATCCCTCATACAGAAAGTGCCATCCTGCGGCTATTCTGAGAAGAGCCAGCAGCAGCGGCACATGCCTGTTTCGGAATTCTACCGATATCATTGTTACTTAGCTCGATTTTGAAGCAGCCTCCAGTCGCCTTATAATGGAGAAGATAAATCCTGCCGACGCTATGCAGCATACAATGAAAACAAGCCATAGCTGCCAGAGTTCTACCCTGTCCCATAAAAGTGTGCCGACGAAGAGCAGTTTATTGCCGACTGCTGTAGCCAGAAGCCACCCTCCCTGCATAAGTCCCTGGAAACGCGAGGGCGCAACCTTTGAAACAAACGAGAGTCCCATAGGGCTGAGGAAAAGCTCGGCAATGGTCAGGATAAGATAGCTTGATATGAGCCAGTAAGGCGATACCCTGCCGTCTTCCGGTACAGGCGTTCCACCCAGGAGCTTCGGCGAAACAAGATCGAGCGAGGCTATAAGGACAACCATAAATCCGATTGCGGCAATGATCATTCCGATGCCGATCTTTTTTGGCGTTGAAGGCTCTTTTCCCTTTTTATTCAGCCAGGAGAAAATTCCCATCACCGGAAAGGTCAGGGCAACGATGAAAAGCGGGTTGAATGACTGGAATATCTCGGGTGAAATGGAATTGGATGCGCTGAAGTTCATGTAAAACAGTATAGCTGCTGACAGTGAAACGAGAAGAAGCACAATGCCGGCAATCCTGGCGTTACGGCTGATGTTTTTTCTTAATGAAAGAATAGCTCCCGCTATCGTACCTATCACAGCCAGTATAGACCACAGCGTGAAGAAGAGATTGGTAAAAGGTCCAACCTGCTTTACTGTGTAATCCCTGGCAAAAAGTGTAAGGGTGAGTCCGTTCTGATGAAACGACATCCAGAAGAAGATCACAACAGCAAAGACAAGGATCAGAGCCACAACTCTTTTCACTTCGTCCTTATTCGAACTCATTATAATCCATGTGACGAAAGCGGCAAAAAGACCAAAGGCGAAACCTGCAGCCCAGCCTACCTGTTTAATGAAATGAAGCCCGTAGGCCACGCCAACCATTGCGAGAAGAGCTGTGAGGAGAGGAACAATTCTGAATTCAACTTTTTCTGAAGTGGCGGCGGTTGATTTCTGCTTCTCCGGAAGAAGCCTGTTGAAGATAATATAGACGAGCAGAGAGATAACCATGGCTCCGGCTGCAATTCCGAAAGCGTAGTTATATCCTTTTGAAAATACCTCCAGATAGTCTTTTGCAAAGGCAGTGAGGTCTGTGACAGGCCCCGTTAAATTAACACTTCCTGCAAGCTGCTGCAGTGTTGAGGTATCTTCGAGGTTTCCCTCCAGAAACCTGTGGCAAAGGGCGGGCAGACTCCCGTCGTGAAGAAAACCGTTTACTTTCAGCCACCAGTTCCTCATCGCAGTTGCGGCAAACGGTGCAAAGAAGGCACCTATGTTGATGCCCATATAGAATATCATATACGCATTATCCCTGTGCTTCGAGTATTCATTGTTGTCATACATCTGGCCCACAACAGCCTGAAGATTCCCCTTGAAAAGTCCGTTTCCGAATGCTATCGTAAAGAGACCTATAATTGTAATGGTCAGCGTCATCCCGGGAATGGCCATCACAAGGTAACCCGCAAACATTACAATAATTCCGGCAAGAATTACCGTCTTGTATTTTTTTGTGGCATCGGCAAGGATACCCCCGACCAGGGCCAGGGCATATATGCTGAAGTAAAACCAGCTGTAAATGTTCCCTGCTTTTTCAGCCGACAGTCCGAATTTTGCCTGAAGAAACAGTACAAGAATAGCCATCATGGTATAAAAGCCGAACCGCTCTCCCATATTGGCAAAAAAGGCTACAAGGAGACCTTTGGGATGATTCTTTAACATAATGTAACTTTTTAATGGTTTTTATTCACAAATCATTATTCAGGTACCGGCATACCGTACTTTCCCCTTTAAAAAATTAATTTTTCTGCCGGGCAAACAAATATATAAATCTTATTGTAATAAAAAAACGACCTGCCCGGGGTGCTTTTATTTCGGCTGAATGCTACCTTAGCATTACTCAAAACATTGTATATTGGTCTGATTAAGGTGATAATTTCAGAAGCCCATGAAAATATTTACGGGAAGCCAGATCAGGAAAATAGATTCATATACAATTGATAATGAGCCTGTAAGGTCTGTCGATCTTATGGAGAGGGCTGCAGGAAAGGTCTTTTCCTGGCTGACAGGCCGTTTCGACCGGTCAGATAAAATGGTGATTCTTGCAGGCCCCGGAAATAACGGAGGCGACGGACTGGCGGTGGCAAGGATGCTTGCTGATGCAGGATATCATTCCGAAGTATTCTTTATACCCGGCGCGGGAGATACATCAGCCGACTGGAAAATCAACAGGAAACGACTGGAAGAATGCGGTAAAGTCCCGTTCTGCACAATCACCGGCCTGGAAGATTTCAGTATTCCGGAAGAGGGAACAGTTATTGTAGACGCAATTTTCGGCACCGGTTTAAGCAGACCCGCCGGCGACCCTGCTGCAGGTGTCATCAGGAAAGTAAACCGGATGAACTCAACGGTGATATCGATAGATATCCCTTCAGGCCTCTTCCCGGAAGATAACAGTTCCAATGATCCTGATTCAATCATTAAGGCAGATTTCACACTTAGTTTTCAGTTTCCCAAACTGGCTTTTATGTTCGCCGACAATTATAAGTTCACGGGAGAATGGCACATAATGGATATAGGTCTTCACCCGGAGGCGATTGAAAATACTTCCACACCATATATATTCACCGAAAACAGCATGGTAAGAAGCATGCTGAAGGTGAGGCACAAATTTGACCATAAAGGCATTTACGGACATGCTCTCCTGGTAGCGGGATCTGCTCTGAAGACAGGAGCGGCAATACTCGCTGCAAAAAGCTGCCTCAGGGCAGGGGCTGGACTTGTTACATGCCATCTTCCGGGAAAATCATCAACGGCAATGAATGCTGCATTGCCCGAGGCGATGGTGCAGGTGGATGCAAATCCTGATATTATAACCCGTGTCGGTAACCCTGATTCTTTCTCGGCAGTAGCAGCAGGCCCCGGAACAGGACAGGCAGCGGAAACTGCCGATATGATTTCAGGGTTGATTCAGTCATGCCGGAAACCGATGGTGCTGGATGCTGATGCCCTGAACATTTTATCCGGTCAGAAAGATTGGCTGAAAAAACTTCCCGCAGGTACAATTCTTACACCCCACCCGGGTGAATTTGCAAGGCTTGCAGGAGAAACCTCAGACGGTTATTCGAGGTTGCAGAAACAGATTTCGCTGTCGCGTGAGACCAACTGCATCATTGTTCTCAAGGGAGCCCACACTTCGGTGTCCCTTCCCGACGGAAGAGTCTTTTTCAACAGTACGGGAAACCCCGGAATGGCCACTGCAGGTAGCGGAGATGTTCTGACAGGAATTATTTTATCTTTGCTTGCGCAAGGTTATGTTCCTGAACAGGCAGCAATAACCGGTGTTTATCTGCATGGACTTGCAGGTGACCTGGCTGCAGATCAGACCGGAATGGAAGCTTTGATCGCAGGCGACATAATTGAAAATATCGGGAATGCCTACAGAAAAATTAAAGGGGAGATTTAGTCATTTTGTTAATATTCAGGATATGGCAGCTTCAAAACAGTTAAAAATATTTATTCCGGTCCTGGCCATTGTTTTTTCAGTAGTATCGTGTGTGGCGAAAAAGGTGGTTACCGGACCTGAGACACTCATTACACCTCTTGGGGACAAGCTCACGGTTAATGACGGCTCACTGGTCTACGCACTGCCGCAAAGTGTCATTCAGGTTACTGTTGAGTTTGAAAGGAGTGTGGAAGTACCGGGGCCCTATGCAAAGTATGCAGGTGAACTGCTTGGTATTAAGGATGTTATTACGGCTGAGAAAGAGTCGTGGAGAATTTTAACCGTTAAAATTGAAACATCGGAGGAAATTGATCCTTCCGAATATTATGTTATTGAAAGCAATACCCTTTTTCAGACCAATGCACTTGCCCTGAAAAGAGCCGGCCTGATACTCGACCTTAACCCGGTTTTCTATGAGAGAGACAAAAACAGTTTCCCTGTATCAGGGGGAGGTAAACCCGAAATATCCTACACCGACCTTGGGTCTGACAGTTATTTTATAAGCAGAAGCGATACGGCATACCGTCTTGTAAAACTTGACACGGCTTTTATCAGGATACCTTACCTCGTTGAGAAGAAAAGGCTTTTGACACAAGATCAGCTTGCTGAGAGGGCTGCAAAGACCCTTCTCGAACTTCGCGAAGGAAAACAGATGATTCTTACCGGTGAGGCAAATGTCTATCCCCAAAGCAGTGCGGCGATAGACGAGATAAACCGGATGGAAAAGGAGTATCTCGCCCTCTTTGCCGGGAAATCCGCTTCCGAAAAGAGGATAGAACGCTATACCGTAATACCTTCAAAGGATAAAACTTCGGGTTCTTATGAAATCTTCAGATTTTCTGCTTCTGCCGGACCTTCTCCTGCAGGTTCGCAGACAGGGACACCGGTGACAATTGATGTTGTGCCGGCCGGCAAAACAAAGGATATTGTCTACCTTCCGGGCATGGCTGCAAAGGAAACTGAAGCGGTTAAAAAATATGACAAACTTTATTACAGGCCACCGGAGGTTGCTGTTGTAAGAATGAAATTCGGAAATGATGTATTATACGAATCCAGGAAACTTATCTACCAGCTGGGGGAAACCATACAGCTTCCGTCGAACTTTATTCTCGGAAAATAATTCGGTAATTATTGAACCTTGCCTTTAAAGGACTTTCCGTAATCCTGGAAATTGATCTTTTCATATGCCTTATCGGCAAAAAAGCTAAGCAGAACTTCCATTTCCTTTGCTTCACGGTACCCCGGGACATTAGTCACAAGCTGCATCTTCTCGTTGAAGAAAACCAGGTTGGGATATGACATCTGACCCTGAAGAAGGGCAATTGCAAGCTGATGTGATTTACCTGATTTTCCGTCATTCACGAAATTACGACCAAGAAACGTTACAGGATCTTTGCCCTCTGCATTGAATTTGACCGGGTAAAACTTTGTATTGAGTATCTCGGCAATGACAGGATTGGAGAATGTTTCCTGGTCAAGTTTTTTGCACCACCCGCACCAGTCGGTGTAGGTGTCAATAACTATCGGCCGGGGATTCGCCTTTACCAGTTTCTCGGCTTCCTGGATAGTGTACCATTTTACCCTGGCAGACTGGGCCGAAACAAAAGGGGTTACCGCACCTGCAATAAAAATCAGTATTAATGTCCTGGTCAGATATTTCTTCATCGATTTCATAGCACCTGCAAAATTATCAAATATCGTATTCATATTCAAAATTGTGATATATGTAACTTTTTACATATAACAAAAATTTTGCCGGAATGTTGTCAAAAAAATTAATGTCAGGAGCCGGATTAAAATATATTGATACTTTTGCACATCATACCTGAAAACATCTCAAAAAAATGGAAGAAATAAGAAGGACTCTACGTGACTCGAAAGGCGCACGCTGGTTTGCACTGGCTGTTATTTCATTCACAATGCTCTGTGGTTATTACCTTACTGATGTGATGGCGCCTCTGAAGCCCCTGCTCGAAAAGGAACTGGCCTGGAGCAGTTCTGAATATGGCTTCTTTACAAGTGCCTACGGATGGTTTAACGTTTTCCTTCTGATGCTTATTTTCGGAGGCATCATTCTCGACAAGATGGGAGTGAGGTTTACCGGAAGAATGGCAACCATAATAATGGTTATCGGAACCTCAATAAAATACTGGGCAATTTCAACCCATTCGCTTGATGGGCTTCACTTTCTGGGGATGAAAGCCCAGGTTGTGGTTGCCGGACTTGGTTTTGCGACTTTCGGAGTAGGAGTGGAAGTTGCCGGAATAACCGTTTCCAAAATAATTGTGAAATGGTTTAAAGGAAAGGAGATGGCCCTTGCCATGGGGCTGGAGATGGCAACCGCCAGGATCGGGACCACCCTTGCAATGGCAACTTCAATACCCATTGCAGAAGCTTTGCACGGCGTCTCCAAACCGGTTCTTGTATGCCTGATAATGCTTGTAATAGGAATGATTGCCTTCTTCCTGTATACCATAATGGATAAAAAGCTTGATGAATCCGTTGCGGAGGAAATGGTCCGTTCGGGAAATACCGTAGATGAAGAAGCTTTCAGGGTCTCAGATATATGGGTTATTCTCCGCAACAGGGGATGGTGGTATATTGCAATTCTTTGTGTGTTGTTTTATTCTGCGGTATTCCCATTCCTGAAATATGCCACCGATCTCATGGTGAACAAATTCGGTATTGATGAGAAACTTGCGGGAAACATACCTGCAATGCTGCCTTTGGGCACTATTCTGCTAACACCGTTCTTCGGAAACCTGTACGACCGGAAGGGCAAGGGCGCATCAATAATGATCCTTGGCGCCTTGCTGCTTATTTTTGTTCATGCACTCTATGCAATCCCCGGCCTCTCAGCCACACCCGTTGCAATAGGACTGATAGTAATCCTGGGTGTCGCTTTTTCACTTGTGCCTTCTGCAATGTGGCCGTCAGTACCCAAAATCATTCCCGAACGACAGCTTGGCACAGCCTATGGCATGATCTTTCTTGTTCAGAACATCGGTCTTTCGCTGGTACCTCTTCTGATTGGCTGGGTACTGGACAGATTCTGCATAACAGGAACACGCGTGCTCGGAGGTGTTGAGATACCTTCATACAACTATACTCTTCCCATGGCAATATTCACCTCTCTTGGCCTGCTGGCGCTATTGTTTGCGTTTCTCCTGAAAAAGGAGGACAGGAAAAAAGGTTACGGCCTTGAACTGCCGAATATCCGGAAGTAGAATTATTAACGGGAATTCTTGAAGTATTGAATGTTCAAATGGCTGAATTAAGCCATCTTGATGAGTATCGCTTTCAGCGTGTCAGTGACATCTTCCTCTTCATCCACGCACCGTTCAAGTATCTCCAGGATCTTATTGTTTTTCAGCAGCTCTTTCGGATCCTCTTCCTTTTCAAAAAGCATAAGCACTCCTTCAAAATAGAGCTCATCAGCGGCATGTTCAATATCTTTAACCCTTGTCGCAGGCCTGGATGATTTTATTCCTGTTATCTCCTGCATTTTTGAGGCAGTGGATAGCATTTCTAACCTCGGAGGCAGCGTCATAAATCAGGCTGGCAAGTGAGGAATAGACCGGAATGAATTTTTTGGGTTTGTACAGGCAGATTCTCCTGCTTATACCGTTTATCGAATCCAGCACATTATCAATATTTGTTGTAAGTTCATGAATGTCCTCCCTGTCAAAAGGCGTGATGAATGATTTGTTAAGCTGATTGTAGGTATTATTGGTAATTTCATCACCAATATGCTCAATGTCCTTTATTTCTTTGTTGAACTTTTCAAGTTCCTCGTAGTCGGTTGTCTGCATCATCTTTTTCAGCATTTCGGCCCCTTTGAGAAGATTGTCGGAGGCGGCTTCGAACAACGGGAAAAATGAGTGATCCTTGGGGACGAACAGTTTAAGAATCTTATCAATATTCATATTGTAATGTTATTGGTTATTCAAGGTGGGTTTTTCAATACTCCGGCCGGAAGAGATATACCGGGCAGGCGTATATAAAATTGATATTCCGGAGACTTCATTCATAATGTTATATCCTCTGATGGAAATTAAATTATCCGGTTTAACAGATAATACATTAAAGCACCTACCACAGCCGAAACTGGAATAGTCAGTATCCAGGCCCAGAAAATCTTTGTGGTCACTCCCCATTTAACGGCGGAGGCTCCTTTACGGGCGCCAACACCGATTATGGAGCCTGTTATTGTATGCGTTGTACTTACAGGTATCCCGAAATGTGTTGCACCGAAAAGGGTGAGTGCCCCTGCCGTTTCGGCACAGAAACCTTCAAACGGCTTAAGCTTTGTGATCCTTTGTCCCATGGTTTTGACGATCCTCCAGCCCCCGAACAATGTCCCTAGTGAAATTGCAGCCTGGCACGACAATACAATCCAGATTGCAATCTTGTCATCTTTTGTTGCAAGCCCTGAAACAATAAGAGCAGCCCAGATTATTCCCATCGATTTCTGTGCGTCGTTTCCTCCATGACCCAGGCTGAATGCCGCAGCCGACAGAAGCTGAAGCCTTCTGAAATGCTTATCGACAGTAAAGGGAGAATATTTTTTAGAGATATTTATCACCACAGCGGAAATAATAAATGATATAACCATCCCCAGCAGAGGGGCAATAATAATGAAAGCCACAATCTTTATAACCCCTCCGATTACCACCGAACCGATGCCTGAACTTGCAATGGCTGAACCGACCAATCCTCCCACCAGGGTGTGCGAGGAACTTGAAGGAAGCCCCAGCCACCATGTCAGAAGGTTCCATAATATTGCCGCAATAAGAGCTGATGCTATTACCGTTAAGTTTATTATGTCCGGATCAATGACTCCTTTCCCGATTGTAGTTGCAACTTTAAGGGGAAATACCATAAAGGCTATGAAATTAAAAAAAGCCGCCATGGCGACTGCCGCAAATGGCGACAGTACTTTTGTTGATACAACCGTGGCAATTGAGTTTGCCGAATCGTGAAAACCGTTTATAAAATCAAATATCAGGACGAGAGAAATAACACTGTAAAGGAAAAGCATGTTCACAGAGTGTGATTTAAGTTTTAATCTTGTAATCCGGGTAATTTCGAACCGGAAAGCAAATTTATCAAAAATTATGTTGAATTTATATCACGATAAAATATTTGTCCGGTTTGCTGTTTCCGGCTTAAATATTATGTCCTGAATCCTGCAGGATAAAATCGCGGTGCGCCTTGGCCATGTTGATGGAATAAAGCACCAGGTTTTTACTCTCCGACAGAATATTGAGTAACATCATGGCATTCCTTGTACTGACAACTTCTTCGCGGATTAATTTTATCTGTTTCTTTTTAATCTTTGCTATCTGGTCCAGAACATCTTTCTGCTCTGCAATTATCCTGTTTATGTCCCCGATATTTTGCTTTTTGATAATAGTGATAATGTTATTTAACAGTGAGGAGACTGACTCGTTAAGGTCGTGAAGGTCTTTAACCTGCTCCTTGATCAGGGGCGGATGGTTATTCTCGATATGTTCGAATACCGGATCGGAAATATAAGTAAGGCAGTGTGCAATTTCCCTCAGGTAATCAAGCGTCTGTACATAATATTGTCCGCTTTCAAGGCTTCCTTCTTCAAGTTTGCGCAGGACTTTGTGGACATTGTTTTTAAGATCCTTTGTTTTCAGGTTAAGGGCTTTGATACTATCCCTGGTTTTCCTCATTTTCTTTCTGTCTTCCCTGATCAGGTTAAGCATGGTTGAGAAAAAGAGTTTCGATACCTCCGAGGTTATATCAGTGATGGTGGCAGTGCATTTATTTATAACATTCTGGCTGTTAATAGTCTCCTGGTCTGCAAAATCATCCTTTCTGTGCTGCTGCTGGAATATTTTTTTATGAATGAAGTTTGTCCGGAAAAGGAAAATCAAGGCAATGCCAAGCATTATAAAAACGCCGGTCAATCCGCCTTTATGGATGATAAGGGCAATGGTCAGTGAAACGGTGAAGGCGACCAGAGCCGTAATAAACCATCCGGTTATTACCGACAAAACTCCGGTGATCCTGTAAACAGCACTTTCGCGTCCCCATGCCCGGTCGGCAAGCGATGTTCCCATCGCCACCATAAAGGTTACGTAGGTGGTTGAAAGAGGAAGCTTAAGGGAGGTTCCGGTTGCAATCAACATACTGGCAACAAACATATTAACCGATGCCCTAAGCAAATCGAATGATGCTGCCTCCTTGCGCTGTTTGGATTTTTTCCTGAAACTGCCGGAATCAAATCTTCTTTCCACGAATAATGCAATCCTTTCCGGCAGAAATCTGTTTATACCCCTTGAAAGATTTACAGTGCCTCTTACAAGTGACCTGCTTACAAATGATGAAGAAAACCTTTCCTGGCCTTCTCCCTGCCTTGCAAGCGTAATTTCGGTCTGAGATACAGTCTTGGCTTTTTTTGAAAGAAATAATGTTAATACCATTATTGCACCTGCAGCAAGCAGAAACGGAGTGGGAGTTTTAACCGGATTAACCAGCGATTCCATCATAAAGGTATCAGGAGCTGCGCCGGGATTTGCCATAAATTCACGAAATGATTCATATCCTGCAAGCGGAACTCCGATAAAATTAACTAGATCATTACCTGCAAAGGCCATTGCCAGGGAGAATGTGCCTATCAGAACAATGATTTTAAGAATGTTGACTTTAAACACTGTAATGAGCAGATGGAGAATCAGGGAGAAAAACACAAGCGACACAAGCAGTATTTCAAGTGTATGGGTATGAATCCACTTCACATTCTCAGCTGTCATAAAAGAGGCTCCCTTGGCTCCCTTTACCAGCATGAAATAAACTATGCCTGTTATGGCAATACCTCCCCAGATGCCTCCGAAATACTTCAGATACTTCTCATAGTTGAAAGTAAATACAAGCCTTGTTAAGAACATCACAACCGTACCGAAAGTAAAAGCAAACACAACAGACAGAAGTATTCCGGATATTATTGCCAGCGATTTTGCCGAATTGATATAATTGCTTAAATCAGCCAGTGTACCTGTTGTTGAAAAGATTTTTACAAGCGCTATGGCCACTGATGCTCCCAGCAGCTCAAATACTATTGATACTGTGGTTGAAGTGGGGAA
>JARKQN010000061.1 GCA_029974835.1 Bacteroidales bacterium | reverse complement strand
GTCAGGAAATAAACCCCCATGCTGCCGATTATCTCTCCGACCTGGTTGCCACTGAGTATCTGCTGCGAGAGCACCTTTGCAATTATGCTGAATACGCCCAGTGGGGTGAACTTTATGACGAACAGGGTGATCTTCATGATCACGTCGAGGATGGCATTGGTCACATCTATCAGAAGGACCCGCGACTTTTCACCCACACGTGTCACAAAGAAACCGGCGAGAATGGCAAAGAATATGATTGAAAGCATATGTGCCTCTGCCATGGCACGTATAATATTCGCCGGAACGATGTTGATCAGGGTCTGCCCGAAACTCTCCTTGCCTGTTGAGATCTCTTCCATCGGCACCTGTAATCCCAGGTCAGCACCAATACCCGGTTTTATCAGCTGAACGAAAAAGAACCCGGTCAGTATGGCAAGAAGGGTGGATAAAACATAGTATCCCATCGTTTTCAGGCCAAGTCTTCCAAGGTTCTCTGCCGTCCCCACACTTGCCACACCGGTCATAATGGAAGTGAATATGAGCGGAACGATAACCATGTTTAATCCCCTCAGAAAAACATCACCCATCCAGTTGGTGTATTTTGCCAGATGGGGGACGAAGTAACCGAATAAGCCGCCCAGTGCCAGCATAATCAGTATCTGCCAGTGCATGGCCAGTGAAAATTTCTTCTTTACCATATGTCAGTTGTTATTGCGGTATTCAGGACAAAAATAGAGGCAATATGTTAAGCGGATGAAGATAATGAAAAGAATCCTCAGCCAAATATGTTTTAAGATTATGTTTTCAGAATTGAATATTCCCGCCAGTGGGGAAGGAGGGTTTAAAAAAATCAATTCTCAGAGACTTAACCATAAATACGGGAATCTCATCAGATGTTAACCTGTTTATCCTCACCATCAGAACCTCAAAGAAGACCGGATTACAGATGTAAACAATAAAAATAATCAAAGATAACATATGCATGCTTACAAATGTAATTAAAAGAAGTTTAATCATGTAAATAAATACTGCCACACTATTCTATACATATTAATAGACATATTATCAATACTTTAGCAAATCTACTTAAACAATTGATACATCACTGATAGCCCACTGGTTACAGCAATGTTTAGAATTCCTCGTATTAACATCACTAAATAACTATAAATCAGTAGTTATAAACAGCTAAACTTAAGTATTGCCACAAGTAATTACATAATTAAGTGCATCAATACACAACATGATAATAAGTATAGTATATATTAAAAATTATTACGAATTACACATGTAACAACAATTACATGACACATGTAAATAATCTTATCATTACATTTGTAAAAACAGTTATTGACAATGAAAGACCGTATACAGGCATTTCTTCAGACTGAAAACAAGAGCTATGCGCAGTTTGCTGATGAAATTGGTGTGCAGCCATCAGGTATTTCGCATATACTTTCAGGAAGGAATAATCCGAGCCTTGATTTCGTAATCAAGATGCTGCACAGATATCCCTCTCTTTCCACTGAATGGCTGCTGTTTGGCCGGGGATCAATGTATAAGGCAGCATCACAGCCTACTCTCTTTGATGTTGATTTCCAAAATGATGAGTCATCAGAAAGTGAACTACTTGCAGAACAGGATATTACTCCTGACAGCGAGGAAATTCCGGATCTCCATACAGACCGGAAGGATTTGGCAGAACTGTTTCCGTCAGAAAGTGAAAAGCAGGCAGACAGAGATAAACCGGCAGATAGTAATAAACCGGAAGTTAGTACAAGGAAGTTATCGGGAATTGTTTTTTTCTATTCAGACAAAACTTTTACTGAGTATAAGCCATCCTGACGAATTCAGTGTGAAATGTCTATTTTTGCATTCAGGGAGGAGTGATGAAAAAACGGATTGAAGATCTCACGGTTATTGATAACAGCAAACTTGCCGAAGGGTTCTTTGTGATAAAGGTTTCTTCCTCAGAGGATTTAACGGGGATTAAACCTGGTCAGTTTGTCCAGGCACTGGTGAAGGAGAGTCCTTCCACATTCCTTCGGCGCCCCCTCTCGGTCCATGACATCAATCCCTCAGAAAACACACTGTTGCTGCTGGTGCAGATTGCCGGACCTGGTACTGAAAGGCTTTCCAGGCTCATCCCTGGAGAAAAACTCAATCTCATTTACCCGCTGGGCAACTCATTCACCCTTCCCGTGCAGGGGGAAAGAGTCCTGCTGGCAGGCGGCGGATGCGGTATGGCGCCTCTGCTGTATCTTGCAAGGAAGATAAGCGAATCGGGCGTGCAGCCTCATTTTGCCCTGGGCTTCCGTAACAGGTCAAGAATTCTCACTCATGATGAATTCAGTGCATTGGGACCAGTCTATCTCTCTACCGAAGACGGCTCGCAGGGATACAGGGGATTTGTGACCGATATCCCGGAGTTCAGTAATGAACATTGGGACAGGGTCTATTGCTGCGGTCCTGAACCAATGATGAAAGCTGTGGCTGCACTATGCAGGAAAAGAGATATCTTCTGCGAGGTGTCGCTTGAAAACCTTATGGCATGCGGTCTCGGAATATGTCTCTGCTGCGTGGTGCCAACAACCTCCGGCAACCTCTGCTCATGCACTGACGGGCCGGTATTCAACATAAACGATCTCAAATGGCAGACCTCAGGATAAAGATTGGACCCCTGGAGCTCCGCAACCCGGTCATCCTGGCATCGGGAACCTGCGGCTATGGCTCAGAGCTTGAGGATTTTATAGATATTTCTGAGCTCGGGGGCATCATCGTCAAGGGAACTACTCTGGAACAGAGGGAAGGGAATCCTTATCCACGGATGGCGGAGACAGCTTCGGGAATGCTCAATGCTGTAGGACTGCAGAATAAGGGGATCGACCATTTCGAAAAGAATATCTATCCTCACCTGGCTGAATATAAGACACATGTTATTGTCAACATAAATGGTAATACAATAGAGGATTACGTTGAACTCTCGCGCCGCATAAACAGTTTCAGCGCAATACCGGCCATTGAACTCAATATCTCCTGCCCGAATGTCAAACAGGGCGGAATGGTCTTTGGCACCAATCCTGCCTCTGCCAGGGAAGTGATCTCTGCCGTACGGCGTGTTTATGATAAAACCCTCATTGTAAAGCTTTCTCCTAACGTCACTGACATCACTGAATTTGCCCGGATATCACAGGAGGAGGGTGCAGAAGCAGTATCACTGGTCAACACATTTCTTGGCATGGCAGTGGATATCAGTAACATGAGACCGAAGCTGTCCACAATCACGGGAGGACTTTCAGGTTCGGCGATCAAACCGGTAGCTCTCAGGATGGTATGGCAGGCTGCCAGGGCTGTCACTATACCTGTCATTGGGTTGGGAGGCATCATGAATGCGGAGGATGCCCTTGAATTTATTATGGCCGGAGCCACCGCGGTGCAGGTGGGAACAGCCTCATTCATCAATCCCCGCGCAGGCACGGAGATTGTTGCCGGCATTGAAAAGTTCCTTATTGAAAAAGAAATAGATTCTGTCAGTACAATTACCGGGATAATAAATAGGAAATAAGCCGGGTTTTCTTTAAATTTGCAATTTAACATGCGTAATATTGGAAATTGACTTAATTAAGGAAAGTAATCATGGCAGAAAATTTGCAAATTGACAATCTGGACAGGAAGATTCTGGACATCATAACCAAGAATGCGAGGATTCCTTATCTGGAGGTTGCCCGTGAGTGCAACGTATCAGGTGCGGCAATCCATCAGAGGGTCCAGAGGCTGATTAGGGTAGGTGTTATCAAGGGATCAGAATTCAAGGTTGATCCCATCATGGTGGGATTCAGAACCTGTGCTTATATCGGTTTATACCTTGATAATCCTGGTAAATACAAGGAGGTGATCAAGAAACTGAAGGATATTCCTGAAGTAATTGAATGTCACTACACCACAGGCAATTATTCGTTGTTCATCAAGGTT
>JARKQN010000045.1 GCA_029974835.1 Bacteroidales bacterium | reverse complement strand
AACCTTGTTAACATGAAAAATTTTGATCTTGCTTCAATGGGTGTTCATGAGATGAGCACATTGGAAATGAAAGAGACTGATGGCGGCATTATCTGGCTGCTTGTTGTGGCCGGAATAATACTGCTGGGAGCTTCCTCGTGTAGTAATAACAATATTTCTGTTCAGATTGGGACTGGCAACACCAGCGAACAACAAGGTGGAGGAACCATGTCTGCAGATAGCACTCTTAATGGGAATGTAGTTTCACCCACTATACCATTAAATATTAAATGAGTAGTTTTTTGAATAAAATTAAAGCAGGTGTCAAATTGGCACCTGCTTCATTAATTGTATTGTATTTATTATTTTTTATACTTGATAGCGTCACAACGTATATTGCATCCCCCGATCTTAAATATGAAAGTAATTGGCTTGTGGTTTTGTTAAACCTTGACTGGCTAGGAATTATTATTAAAGATACCCTGATTTTTACAGTTGTGTCCGCTTCATTGATTTTATCTCTCAATTTCTTAAATGATTACTCTATTCGCAATTTATTTAACGGGTATAAAGACTTGGTTTTAAAGTCATTCAAAGATCCGAAGTTGCTAATTAGTATAATATTCATTGGAATGTTCTTTTCACATATACTGAATCTCGGACATATTATTTTAAATAATTATCTTGCTTATGTTTTCCTTCACCAGACTAATGGATGGATTAAAAGCTTTGCGACTTATTATATAAGTAATCAAAAGTATTTTTTGTTTTATATTCAATATCTTTTAATAATCCCGGGTTACATAATTGCAATATATAGAGTTAGGTTGATAAATAAAAGAATCTTTCAAAATAATCCGAGATCATAAAAATGCGTTTTATTAGAATAACATGATTATTAGAACTTTAAATGGTTATTTTTTTGCTTATTTAAAGTTCTTTTTTTTCGGACAATGTGGAATAAACTTAGTAGCTAAGTCTGAGGCTATGCCTCGCTGCAATTAAAAAATTTACTAATTTAAAACCTTGTTAACATGAAAAATTTTGATCTTGCTTCAATGGGTGTTCATGAGATGAGCACATTGGAAATGAAAGAAACTGATGGCGGCATTATCTGGCTGCTTGTAGTAGCTGGAATAGTTCTTTTAGGAGCATCTTCATGCAGTGGTACAACAAATACATTTGTTAAGATAGATGCTGATAATTCCCAAGAAATCAAAAAAAATGGGTCAATGGCTGTCGATAGTACATTTTATGGGAATTAAGTTGCAATTAATTTTAATATTTCTAACTGAACAATTTAATAGAGCAGAATTTATGAAAGCAGGTGGAGGTTCCCACCTGCTTCAATAATTTAATAAGGATGTTATTTTAATTAGCACCTATAATAAACAAGAAAACAAAAGAAAACCATTAGACAAAATGGGTTCATAATAAAATCAATTTGACTTTTATGTGTAGAATTATTAATTCTTTTAGTAGATACTGCGAAAAAGGATTTGAAGGGAAAAAACAAATTATCTTGGTTATAATATATTTTTTTCTAATCACGCTCGATTTATTTACAACTTGGCTTGCATCTCCCGATCTTAAATATGAGTCAAACTTAATAGTCAAAGAATTTAAACTTAAATGGCCACATATAATAATATTAGCGTCAGTATTTGCAGTCGGGCTTAGTTTACTGTTTATAGTATTTTCCAGAAAACTGGCCAAAAAAATGAATAATTTTGTTTATCCTTTTGATTTCAGGCACGATACTTTTTTACGATTTATAATCTCGAAAGAAATATTGCCGACCTTTATAGTAACAAGTGCGTTTTATTCGCATATTTTTATTTCTTCTTGTACAGTTGTAAATAATTATTTGAACCATATCTACTTAAACAAACAAGGCAGCCCGTTGATCAATATTGCCACCGATTATGTGAAAATGGAAACCTTTTTTTATCCATATTTATTTTTATTTATAGACATAATTACAATACTCCTTGTAGTACTCTATTTGGCAAGAAGATATTATAAATTATTTCAGATCTATAACCTAAAAGTAGCCATACCGCCTAGAGGACAGATTAAAGTCTCAAGCGAGAAAATCTGATTTAAGTGTAAACGACAACTTCAGCCTTTTTTGGCAAAATACATTTGGCTTCACGCTCCCAAAAAAGTCTGAAGTTCGCGCCTTTTCCGGTTTGCCCCCGCGCCGGTTTGTTGGTTGATGGTTATTGCAGGGCTCAACGAGGACGTTGAGCCCAACCGGTATTCTGTGTGTTCGGCTGAACGTCCTCGTTCAGCCGTTTTGTTGGTAATGGTTTTATACAGGGATCAACGAGGACGTTGAGCCCAACGGGAGTGAGGACGTTGAGCCCCAAAGTATGTTGTTTACGGTCGGGGTTGTCTCAAAAGTACATTCTTTCTTTTTTGGTTATGTTACTTTCTTTTGCTTCTCCAAAAGAAAGTAACCAAAGAAAAGGATCCCGGAAAAAAATTCAGATTTCCCCCCATTTGGGGGGAATCGAAGGGGGGCAAATATTGGTTCCCTGCCAGTCCTTTTTCCCTTATTCTACTTGTCTTTTATCTTTTGTTGTTCATTTTGTTTGCCCATCCATAAAAAAAAGGGTCCGGAAGGACGGGGAATCGATCCGGACCCGCAGGGTCTCTGCTCTGAATGAACCCTGGCTACGGCAAACTAGGGCGAATGCACGAGAAAAGGCAGCTTGGAATGCCACCATGAGCTAAAAACCTGTGGTACTAAACGCAGAAACCCGCATCTGTGAGAAAGCCCGGCGAGACATATGTTATTCCTTGTGTTCATCCCGATTATAACTCTATTTTTCTAAACTCTCCTCTGTGGCAACATGACAACCATCATTCAAACTGCTGAAACCATCACAGCCCTTAAGTATATATGAAGAGGAATAAGTATCAAAAACCAGCGTATACCCCTCTGCCCGCATCTCACTCACAATCCTTTTTACAGTACGGCAGCTGGTGTCGAACCTTAAAGCCATTTCAGCAGGCGTACCCGTTGCCCTTAATCTGGCCAGGTTCAAAATCCTGGATTTAATAACAGATTTCTGAAACTTATCCATAACAGCAGACAAGAACGTAATTGTATTGCTTTCGATATAAAATTAAAAATTTTATCTGAAAAAACAATTAAACTGAAATAAAAAAATCAGAAAATCAACATAAAATTAATCAACATGAAATTAACAACATATTAACAGGTTTGTGATATGTAAGATTCAATATATCAGCTCTGTAAAAATAGCTGTTGATAACTTTACAGAAAAAGGTGTCGATTTTTATTCAGGTGTATTTATGTTAACATGTTCAGAATGACGATTTTACAATCCGGGCAATATTATCCGACCGGCCGAGGGTGTAGTAATGTATTCCCGGCACTCCCATTTTAATCAGTTCTTTAGATTGCTGAACGGCCCATTCAATACCCACTTCGCGGGCCTCCTCATCGGTTTTGCACTTCTTAACCGCCCTGAAAAGATCATTGGGTATTTCGATATGAAATGTCTGAGGCAGCAGATTGATATCATTCAGCGCGGAAATGGGCTTGATACCGGGTATTATCGGCACCTCAATGCCCGCCTTTTTGCATTCGTCGCGGAACCTGCAGAAACGGTCATTGTTGAAAAACATTTGTGTTACAATGTAATGAGCGCCTGCATCCACTTTCATCTTCAGATATTCCATGTCGACCTGCCTGTTGGGTGCCTCAAAATGTTTTTCGGGATAACCGGCCACCCCGATACAGAAAGAAGCCGGCTCGGCATTCTCGATCGACTCTTCGAGATAAACACCTCTGTTCATGTCGGAAATCTGTTTTACAAGATCTGTAGTGTGCTTGTGCCCGCCTTTTTCGGGTATAAAGACACGGCTTCCTTTCTGCGGGTCGCCCCTGAGTGCAAGTACATCATTTATACCGAGGAACTTCATCTCGATAAGTGCGTTCTCGGTCTCCTCCTTTGTGAATCCACCGCACAGAATGTGAGGAACAACGGTTATATTGTACTTGTATTTGACCGATGCCGCCAGGGCTATGGTGCCGGGACGAAGCCTGACTATCTTCTTTTCGAGCAGGCCGTCGGGTCGTTCCCTGTAAATGGTCTCATTGCGGTGTGTGGTAAAGTTAATATAGGCTGGGTTGTATTCAAGCAGCCTTTCAATAGTCGAATAAATTCTCTCGATGCTGTGTCCCTTCAGGGGAGGAAGAAGCTCAAATGTAAATAATGGTCCCTTTGCGTTTTTAATCAGTTCAATTACTGTCATATTGTTTTCTAAAGATTAGGCGACAGCCACCTGGCTGCCTCGTTAATACTCATCCCTTTCCTTTCTGCATAATCCTTAAGCTGGTCTTCTCCTATTTTTCCTACATTGAAGTAAACCGACTGAGGGTGGGAGAAAACCCATGCGCTCACCGAGGAAACCGGAATCATTGCAAAGTTTTCCGTAAGCGTGGTGCCGGAATTCTTTTCAGCGTCAAGCAGCTGAAAGAGGGTCTTTTTCTCCGTATGGTCGGGGCAGGCGGGATAGCCTGGTGCCGGTCTTATTCCGCGGAATGCATTTTTAAAGAGATCTTCTGCCGCCAGGTCTTCCGAGGGAGAGAAACCCCATAGTTGCTGCCTCATTTTTTTATGCAGCAATTCGGCTGATGCTTCGGCAAGCCTGTCGGCCAGAATTCTGATCATGATTGTTGTGTAATCATCATTTCGGAATTCTTCCATTTTCTTCTCGTCGATAAATGCAGATGTCACAAGGGCCCCGATATAGTCATCTTTTCCTGAACCCGCGGGAGCTATAAAATCGGAAAGGCACAGGTTCGGGGTTCCTTTCTCCTTAATTTCCTGGTTCCTCAGGAAATGAAGGACCGCTGCGGACTCTTTACGGTCCTCATCGCGGAAAACAATTACGTCATCGCCCGATGCTGCGGCCGGAAAGATACCTGCCACCCCGCGTGTTTTAATTATTTCCCTTTCACGGATCAGGGTTAGAATCCTGGCGGCATCGTCAAACAGTTTCCTGGCCTCCTCTCCCTTAACGGGATCATCAAACAGAGCCGGATATTTCCCGTTTAGTTTCCATGCAAAGAAAAAGAATGTCCAGTCGATATAGCCTGAAAGTTCTTCCACGGAGAATTCATTAATTACATGAATTCCCGGTTTCAGTGGACGGGGAGGAGTATACCCTTCGCCTGAAGGGGCAAAACGGTTGGCTCTTGCCTTTTCAAGGGTAAGCAGAGATCCTTTTTTATTGGCGGCTGAATGTTCCCTGCGCAATTCCTCATATTTTGCCGCCACTTTGGCAGAATACTGAGCCTTCTGTGTGTTGTCGAGCAGTGAAGCTATCACTCCTGCAGCCTTGGAAGCGTCCTTTACATGGACCACCGGCTGGTTGTAAGAAGGTTCTATTTTAACGGCAGTGTGTATCTCTGAGGTTGTGGCACCGCCTATCAGCAGTGGCTGGGACAGGCCTCTTCTTTTCATCTCGGAAGCGACGTGGACCATCTCCTCAAGCGATGGTGTGATGAGTCCGCTCAGGCCTATGATATCAGCTTCTTCCTTAACGGCATTGTCGATTATCACATCTGCCGGCACCATTACGCCGAGGTCCTTAACCTCGTAGCTGTTGCATGAGAGAACCACCCCTACAATGTTTTTACCGATGTCATGCACATCTCCCTTAACCGTAGCCAGGAGGATCTTTCCCGCTTTGGTCTTCTCCTTTCCTTCCGATTCCTTTTCTATAAATGGAGCAAGGTATGCCACGGCTTTTTTCATTACGCGGGCGCTTTTGACCACCTGTGGAAGGAACATTTTGCCGGCACCGAACAGATCGCCCACCTCATTCATGCCATACATAAGGGGTTCTTCGATGACCCTTATGGCTGTTGAGTATTTCTGACGGGCTTCTTCGGCGTCGGTTTCGATAAAAGCGTCAATGCCTCTTATCAGAGCATGTTTGATCCTTTCCTCAACAGGCAGAGATCTCCATTCATCGGCTATCTCCTCTTTTTTCCCTTCCTGTTTAAGGCTTTCGGCATACTTAACCAGTCTTTCGGTTGCATCCTTGCGCCGGTTGAGCACCACATCCTCGGTAAGCCTGAGGAGGTTTGGCTCTATTTCGCTGTAAACCTGCAACATGCCGGCATTTACAATTCCCATGTCGAGCCCGGCGTTGATTGCATGATAAAGGAATACCGAATGCATTGCTTCGCGCACGCGGTCGTTGCCGCGGAATGAGAATGACAGGTTGCTGATGCCGCCGCTCACCTTTGCATAGGGGAGGTTTTTCTTTATCCATGCCGTGGCGTTGATGAAGTTCACGGCATAATTGTTGTGTTCTTCGATTCCCGTCGCTATAGCCAGAACGTTAGGGTCGAAAATGATGTCTTCAGGCGGGAAGCCTGCCTTGTTCACAAGGAGGTTGTAGGATCTTTCGGCTACTGCGATGCGTCTCTCCAGGGTGTCGGCCTGTCCCTTTTCGTCAAAAAGCATTACCACTGCTGCCGCTCCGTATTTACGGATCAGGCGTGCATACTTCAGGAATGTCTCTTCACCTTCCTTAAGGCTGATGGAATTGACGATGGATTTTCCCTGGATGCATTTAAGGGCCGATTCAATAACATTCCATTTTGATGAGTCGATCATCAGCGGAAGTTTGGCAATATCGGGTTCCGACATCACAAGATTGACAAATTTCACCATTGCCTTTTCAGAGTCGAGCATGGCCTCGTCCATACAGATATCTATCACCTGTGCCCCGCCTTCCACCTGGTTGCGGGCAATGGCAAGAGCTTCGGAGTAGTTCTCCTCGCGGATGAGGCGGGCGAACTTCATCGATCCGGAAACGTTGGTTCTTTCGCCTATGTTTACAAAATTGGTTTCGGGGGTAATCACGAGGGCCTCCAGTCCGCTCAGCCGGGTGTATTTTTTAATTTCGGGTATCTGCCTTGGTATGCCCCTGGCTGCTTCTGCGGCTATTGCACGTATATGACCGGGCGTTGTACCGCAGCAGCCTCCAATTATATTTACCCATCCTTCCGAAATATAATCCCTTACAATTTCTGCCATGAATTCAGCCGACTGGTCATATTCGCCGAACTGGTTCGGCAGGCCTGCATTCGGGTGTGCGGAGACAAGGAATGGACTCTTTGCTGCAAGTTCCTCTACAAAGGGGCGGAGTTGTTCTGCACCAAGTGCACAGTTCAGTCCTATGCTGAAGAGGGGGAAATGCGAAACAGAAATCAGAAAGGCTTCGAGTGTCTGGCCCGTGAGAGTCCTGCCGCTGGCATCGGTTATGGTACCCGAAACCATTACCGGCAGCCTGATGCCCATTTCTTCAAACAATGTATCTATTGCGAAGAGGGCTGCCTTGGCGTTGAGGACATCGAATACAGTTTCCACAAGCAGAATATCAGCGCCTCCGTCAACCAGCCCGCGGGCCTGTTCGTGGTATGCCGATACAAGCTCATCGAATGTAACCGATCGTGCGCCGGGGTCGGTTACATCGGCCGACATGGAGGCTGTTTTATTTGTCGGGCCGAGGGTGCCTGCAACAAAATGGTTACCGGTCCCCGTTCTTTCTTCAAATTCAATCACCGACTCACGTGCAATTGATGCCGCCTGCCTGTTGATCTCATAAACAAGCTCCTGTGTGCCGTAATCGGCCATCGAGACGGCATTGGCATTAAAGGTATTGGTGGTGATTATGTCTGCTCCTGCTTCAAGATATGCTGCATGGATGCCCTTTATAACATCCGGCCTGGTAAGGACAAGGATGTCATTGTTCCCTTTCAGCGGCAGCGGGTGATTTCTGAAGCGTTCGCCCCTGAAATCTTCCTCGGAAAGCCTGTGCCTCTGGATCATGGTTCCCATTGCCCCGTCGAGGACGAGGATTTTTTGTGCTGCCAGCTCTGCAGGTGTTTTTTTTAATGTCATCAGTTTTTCATTAGTCATTCAGATAAAACCTTCTGTCGCGGCCCTTCCCGCTAAGGGAGGATCGACATTGTTTAAATCTCTTCTTCCCGTGTTGATTATAAAAACATCCATTGAGGGAAGTTGTTCTCTCAGTTCATATAAATTCCGGAGGTTTACCACACCGATAACATAATTCCAGGTCTTGCTTGTAAACTGTTCCGAAATTTCTGCGAATTTAAACAATTCCCTGTCGGCATCGTTTTTATACCTCAGGTAAATTTCAATCTTGTAATCCCTTGTATAGTCAGTTACAATTCCCTGCCGGAATTTTTTGTATTCGTACCTGTATCCGTATGAATTTGCCGAGATATCTGAAAGCACGGCGCTTCCTGTTGCATGACCGCCCGCTCCCTTCCCGCAGAAGAACTGTTTATCGGCAAAGGCGGCCTCGGTAATTACACCGTTATATTCATTGTCGACATTATACAGGTATTTTTCCGGGGAAATAAAACGGGGAAGCACGAAACTTGTGATAGTGTTATCATCTGTTTTGCCCACGAAAGGAACAAGCTTTATTTTAAGTCCTTTTTCCTTTGCGTAACGTATGTCGAAACGGGAAATATTCCGGATTCCGTAATGGAATACTTCATCAGGATCCAGGAATAATCCGTATGCATGTCCGGTGATTATGCAGAGTTTGTATTTGGCGTCCCAGCCGTCGATGTCGAGGGTGGGGTCGCTTTCCGCAAAGCCAAGTTCTATTGCTTCGCTCAGGGCCTGCTGAAAGGGGATATTGCCGTTATGCATCTTAGTAAGGATATAGTTGGTTGACCCGTTCAGTATCCCGCGGAGGGAATGTAAGAGTTCATTGTCGTAATATTCCTCCAGGTTCCTGATTATGGGGATGCTTGCGCCTGCCGATGCCTCATAGAGAAACGACACGTTGTATTTTTCCTGGAGTTCAACCAGTTCCCTGAAATGAGAGGCAATCATTGTTTTGTTGGCCGAGACAACGTTTTTGCCCCTTTTCATCGCTTCCGTTACGATTTCGTAAGCCGCAACAGGGTCATTGATCAGTTCCACAATTAGGTTTACGGATTCATCATCAAGGATATCATATTTGTTAAAGGTGAAGTGCTCCATGGGTATTCTTCTCTTTTTTGAAGGATCCTTAACGCAAATCCTTACTATGTCGGCTTTGAATCCGCAGCTGCTGTTGAGCACATCGTGCAGTCCCTGTCCCACAACACCATACCCGAAAAGCCCTATTCTTAATTTCTGGCGGTCAGTCATTTTAATGAATTTGAGTGATTATGAATAAACTTTCTAAAGATTTCTGAAACTTTCTCTGTTTCGATCAGGAAGCCGTCGTGTCCGAAGAAAGAATCAATTTCAGCATACTGTGCACCAGGCACCTGGCTGGCTACAAACTTCTGTTCCTTCACGGGGTAGAGCAGATCCGACTTTATTCCAAGGCAGAGAGTTCTTGCTGTCACCTGCGACAGAGCCTTTTCGACACCACCTCTTCCCCTTCCCGCGTTATGGCTGTCGGCCAGCTGGGTGAGCCGGTAATACGACCATGCATTGAAACGCTTCACAAGCTTGTCGCCCTGGTAATCCTGGTAAGATGAGGCCCTGAAGGAAGTAAGCTTCGTTTCGTCGTTCTCTTTCTGTGTTGTATTGTAGGCGTAGGGAGTCCGGTAGCTCAGTAGGCCGATCGACCGTGCAGCCCTTAGTCCTTTTTTCCCTCCTTCAGGATCGGTGCCGAAAAAGGTGGGATCGGCTTCGATGGCCAGTCTCTGCGACTCGTTAAAAGCGATAGCCCACGGCGACTGGCGGGCGCTTGATGCAATAAAAACCATATTCCTGATTAAACCGGGTACCATTATGCAATACTCCAGAGCCTGATAACCCCCTATGCTTGAGCCGATTATAGCATCAATGCCGTTGATTCCCAGGTGTTTCCTTAGTATTTCATGGACGTTTACCAGGTCGCGCACCGTTATCACCGGGAAATCGTTGAACCAGGGTTTGCCTGTGGAAGGGTTCACCGACAGCGGGCCTGTTGTTCCGTAGCATGAGCCAAGGATGTTGGCGCAGACGACAAAATACCGTGATGTGTCGAAAGCAAGACCTTCTCCGGTCATGCCGGGCCACCACGCGTCAACGTCGGAATTCGCGGTAAGAGCATGGCAGACCCAGATGACATTGTCTCCCGAAGAGTTGAGAGTACCCCAAGTGTCGTAGGCAATATCAAGTTCCGTGAAGGTATACCCTGTTTCTGTGGTAAAGGGTGATTTATGCCGCAGTATTTTCATGAGAGGGTATTGCTTATGGCCTGTTCGAAATCGTAGATTATATCGTCTATATGCTCGAGTCCGACCGAAACCCTGAAAAGTCCCGGTTCAATTCCGGCGGCCCGCTGATCTTCCTCCGAAAGCTGCCTGTGCGTGGTGGCTGCAGGCTGTATTATGAGAGTCTTGGCATCTCCCACATTGGCGAGGTGGCTTACGATATTAAGGTTCTCGACAAGTTTCGATGCTCTTTTCCTTCCTGCCTTGAGAACAAAGCTAAGCACGGCTCCTGCACCGCGGGGGAGGTATTTCTTTGCCAGTTCATGATGCGGACTGCTCTCAAGCCCGGGATAATTAACCTTTTCGACGCCGGGATGAGCTTCGAGCCACCTGGCCAGTGCCAGTGTGTTCTGAACATGCCTGTCCATCCTCAGCGAAAGTGTTTCAAGTCCCTGAAGGAACAGGAAAGAATTAAACGGGCTCAGCGAAGGCCCCAGATCCCTCAGTCCTTCCACTCTTGCCTTGATGATAAAGGCGATATTGCCGAATGCCGAGCCGGCGGAGAAGACATCTCCGAAAACCAGCCCGTGGTAACCCTCTGAAGGTTCAGTGAATGTAGGATAGTTCCCGTTGGTCCAGTCGAAATTACCTCCGTCAACAATTATTCCTCCGATGCTTGTGCCATGCCCGCCGATCCATTTCGTTGCCGACTCAACAATGATATTGGCTCCATACTCAATTGGCCGGCAGAGGTATCCGCAGGCGCCGAAGGTGTTATCAACGATAAGTACTATGCCGTGTTTTTTGGCCACAGCGGCGACAGCCTTAAAATCGGGTATGTTAAACCCGGGGTTGCCGATAGTCTCCACATATATGGCTTTTGTTTTTCCGTCAATTTTTTCCTCAATCGCTTCAGGAGAAAGATCACGGGCAAACCTTGACTCAATCCCGAAGGAAGGGAATGTTACCTTAAACTGGTTGAAGGTTCCGCCATAGAGAAAAGGTGAACTTACAAAGTTTTCGCCTTTTTTTATTATTGTGGTGAGGGCAAGGAACTGGGCGGCATGACCTGAAGAGACAGCCAGGGCGCCGGGTCCTCCTTCAAGGGCGGCCACTCTTTTCTCGAGCACCTCGGTGGTGGGATTGTTTATCCTTGTGTAGATATTGCCGAATTCCTTCAGGTCGAAAAGATTGGCGGCATGATCGGCATTCCTGAAAACGTACGAAGAAGTCTGGTAAACAGGAACAGCCCTCGAAAGTGTATCCTTGTCGGGCGAATGACCCGCATGTATCTGTAATGTTTCAAATCTGATTTTATTTTTATCCATGATAGTAAAAGATTATGATTATACATATGATTATTGAAACGGCCCGAAGCCCTGATAATGAGATCCCGGAAAGATAGTCCTGAAACCTTATGGCGTGACGGATCTCACCTCTGCATGCACATAGGCATGAGAGGCATGATGAAATTCCGGTCGTTAAGATGAATTGCGTTCATTGTTCCGTGTTTATTTTATCATCTCCCGGCATTGCCGGGATTAGGTTTTGGCACCTTCTCCCGACAGGCCGGGATGGGTTGCCAGGGTTTCACAGAGCCTAATCTCTCCACCCTTCTTAATAAAATCAAACACTCTTTTTCTCAGGAAAGAATATTTGATTGACGGTGCGAAAATAAATAAGATTTTTTAAATACCAAAATTATTTTCGCTTTCAGACTGTAACCAATGTACCGGCAGGCCGGTATGAAAAAAATTAATACTTTTGCTTTCATGATAATACCGTACCATGCAGAATTCATTGTATATCTATAACAGTCTTACGCGTAAAAAGGAAGAATTCAAACCTCTTAATCCGCCGTTTGCCGGGCTATATGTCTGCGGTCCTACCGTTTACAGCGATGCCCATCTTGGCCATGCACGTCCTTTCGTGGTGTTCGACCTGCTTTACAGGTACCTGCTCCATCTCGGATACAGGGTAAGGTATGTGAGAAACATTACCGATGTGGGGCACCTTCAGGATGAGGAAGCTGATGCGGGTGAGGATAAGATAATAAACAAGGCAAGGCAGGAAAAGCTCGAACCAATGGAAGTTGTTCAGAAGTATATGAATACTTTCCACAGGAACATGGAGCAGCTGAATACCCTTCCGCCCTCAATAGAACCAAGGGCCACGGGTCATATCATCGAGCAGCAGGAGTTTATTCTTAAGCTTATTGAATCGGGTTTTGCATACGAGTCGAACGGATCGGTTTATTTCGACGTCGGCAAATACAGCACCAGATATAACTACGGCAAACTGTCGGGCAGGGTCCTTGAAGAGATGCAGGCTGAGACCAGGACGCTGGAGGGCAGGGAAGACAAAAAGCACCCATTCGATTTTGCGCTATGGAAGAAGGCAGAACCGGGCCACCTTATGCAGTGGCCTTCGCCGTGGGGAAACGGATTCCCCGGATGGCATCTCGAATGCTCCGCAATGAGTGTCAAATACCTTGGAGAGGTATTCGACATACACGGCGGAGGGATGGACCTGATGTTCCCGCACCACGAATGTGAGATTGCGCAGTCAACCGCTGCCCTTGGCCGGGAGACGGTAAGATACTGGATTCATAACAACATGATCACCATCAACGGGCAGAAAAAGGCAAGGTCGCTGGGCAACATCATCACCCTGGATGAAATCTTCAGCGGCCGACAAAAGCTTCTTTAACAGGCTTACAGCCCCATGACAATAAGATTCTTCATACTCCAGGCACACTACAGAAGCACCATTGATTTTTCCAACGAGGCTCTCAGGGCTACGGGGAAGGGTCTCGAAAGGCTTATGAAGGCCTATGAGACAATCGGCAAACTTAAACCCGCAGAGTCATCGTCAGCCGAGATAAAAGGCCTGGAAAACCGCTGCTACGAAGCCCTGAACGATGATCTGAACAGCCCCGTCCTGCTTGCCCACCTTTTTGAGGCTGTAAAGACAGTCAACGCAGTATATGACGGAACGGAAAGCCTCACGGCAGAAGATATTTTAAAACTGAAAGAACTGTTCAGAACTTTTGTCTTCGACATACTCGGTCTTAAGGAAGAGACGGAGAAAGGGGGAAGGGGAGAGCTTACCGGCAGACTGATTGAACTTTTGCTCGATATCAGGAACGAGGCAAGAAACAAAAAGGATTTCGCCACCTCGGATGCCATAAGAGACGGGCTGAAAAGGCTCGGCATAATTGTTAAGGACCGTAAAGACGGTGTTGACTGGGAATTAGAATAGAGAGTCGGTTTATGGGGAAGATAACAGGGCCGTACCGTTCGGTGGCCGTCGACATAGGCGATGTGCCAATGGGGGCAAACCACCCCATCAGAGTACAGTCGATGACAAACACCGACACGCTCGACACCGCGGCATCGGTAGCCCAGTGCATCAGGATCATTGAGGCCGGGGCCGATTATGTAAGGCTGACTGCCCAGGGAATCAGGGAGGCGGAGAACCTGGCTGAAATTAAAAAAGAGATCAGGAGGGCAGGCTTCCGGACACCGCTCATTGCCGATATTCATTTCAATCCGGCAGCTGCCGAGAGAGCCGCCGCAATCGTTGAGAAGGTGAGAATCAACCCCGGAAATTACGCCGACAGGCGTTCAAAACCTGTTTTATCACTTCCCGAAAAGGAATATAACCTGGAACTTGAAAGAATCCATGAAAGACTGCTCCCGCTGATAAAAATATGCCAGGCGAACGGCACTGCTGTCCGCATAGGAGTAAATCACGGGTCTCTTTCGGAAAGAATACTCGACCGTTACGGAAATACACCTGAGGGGATGGCCGCGTCGGCTATGGAGTTCATAAAGATATTCACGGCGGAAAATTTCAGGAAGCTCGTGCTGTCGATGAAATCGTCTGATATCTCCGTCATGGTTTCGGCAACAAGGTTGCTTGTTGAGATGATGAAAGAGAAGGATCTTGCCTTTCCCCTGCACCTCGGTGTTACCGAGGCAGGAGAGGGGGAGGACGGCAGGGTCAGATCTGCCGCCGGCATAGGGGCTCTCCTGTCGGAAGGTATCGGAGATACAATCAGGGTATCGCTTTCCGAAGACCCTGAGAAGGAAATACCGGTTGCAAAACAGATTGCCGGCCTTTTCCCGAGAAATATTACAGCCGGCGGTGCAGGCAGTGTTCCAGAGTTTCGCTCCCCGGCCAGGGCGCCGGCTCTCTTCGGAAAAATAAATGGTCCGCTGGTAACGGCGATGATGACAAGATACGGCTTACCCGGCCCTGAGATGTACCGGGAGGCAGGTTATAAAATCGATGAGAAGAGAGGGATCATCACAAAAACAGACAGTAGCGCCGATCTGTTAATTGTTTCACAGATCCCGGAGAGTATCCCGGAAGAGGTTTACCTTGCCGTACCGTATAAGATATGGCAGGCGAACAGGAATATCAGGAACCTGTTTCCGGTGTTTTCAGCCGGGTCAATAAGCGGGGAGTCCAATAAATCGGACGGGCTCAATGTGGTATTCACCGGTCCGCTCTCCGGCGGAGAACTGCCTGTTGATGAGGACCCTTCGGCCACTCTGTTGATTTTTACCTGGAATGCCGTTTCGGAAAGAGAAGCGCCTGTCGCTTTTTTTGAGAAAATGAAAGAAGCGGGGAAGAACTTTTACGTTGTGCTCAATCCCGTCTTTAATGAGAACAGTTATGAGGAACTGCAGGTGAAGGCACCCGCTCTCCTGGGACGTTTCCTTGCAGGCCGGCAGGCCGGCGGTATATCAATTACCAACAACGGCGATATACCTGCATCGGGAATAAACAGGTTATGTTTTTCAATCCTGCAGTGTACCGGACTGAGGATTACACGTACGGTGTATATTTCCTGCCCGACATGCGGCCGCACAAAATTCAATCTGCAGGATGCTGTTAGGAAGGTGAAGGAAAAAACCTCTCATTTCCGCGGTCTGAAGATTGCCGTGATGGGTTGTATAGTGAACGGGCCGGGTGAGATGGCCGGAGCCGACTGGGGATATGTGGGTGCAGCCCCGGGGAAGGTGCATATTTACAAAGGATCCGAACCAGTTCTGAAGAACGTTGATGAATCGGCTGCGGCCGATGAACTGCTGAGACTGATAGAAGAGGATCAGGCAAGCCGGTAATCGAGCTGTTTTTTCTGAAGATCGGCCTTCACAACCTCAACCTTCACCCTGTCGCCCAGCTGGTACTCCTTACCCAGACGCCTGCCCCTGATACAGTAGTTGCTTTCGTCGTATTCGTAATAGTCATCCTCAAGGTCCCTGATATGAATCATCCCCTCGCACTGGTTCTCGATGATTTCGACATAAATGCCCCATTCAGTAACACCCGAGATTACCCCCTCGTAAACATTCCCGATTCTTTCAGACATATACTCAACCTGTTTGTACTTCACCGAAGCCCTTTCGGCCTCCATAGCCAGTCTTTCCATTTTGGATGAGTGTTCGCACAGCTTTTCATATTTTTCCTTTCCTCCGGGGTTCTCGTGGCTGAGGTAGGATGTAAGAAGTCTGTGCACCATCATGTCGGGGTAACGCCTGATAGGCGACGTAAAGTGTGTGTAATATTTAAATGACAGGCCGTAATGGCCGATATTGTCGGTTGAATAGACAGCCTTAGCCATTGCCCTGAGGGCGAGTGTCTCAATTAGATTCTGTTCTTTCTTTCCCCCCACCTGATTAAGCAGTTTATTCATCGATTTCGGAAGAGTGGCTTTCCCATCGCCTTCAAGTTTATACCCGAACCGTTGAATAAAGTGGCTGAAGGAATCTATCTTTTCAGGGTCAGGCTTGTCGTGAATACGGTAAACAAATGTTTTTCCCTTAAGGGTTTTTCCGATATATTCCGCAACTCTTCTGTTGGCCAGCAGCATGAATTCCTCGACAAGCTGGTTGGCTGTTCCCATGTCGCGGAATTTTATTCCCAGCGGTTTTCCTTCCTTGTCAAGCTCAAACTGCACTTCAATTCTTTCGAAGAAGAATGAGCCGGCGGCAAATCGTCTTTTGCGGAGTATCTGTGCAAGCCGGTGAAGTTCAAGCATCTGGTCTTTCATGTCACCTTCGCCTGTGTCGATAACCTTCTGTGCCTCGGCGTAAGAAAATCTGCGGTCTGAATTGATGACCGTGCGGCCAAACCATTCTGATATTATTTCGGCGTTGTCGTTTAGTTCAAAAACAGCCGAATATGTAAGTTTATCCTCTGCAGGGTTAAGTGAGCAGATATGATTTGAGAGTCTTTCAGGCAGCATCGGCACCACCCTGTCGACCAGGTAAACGGAGGTTGCCCTTTGCCGGGCTTCGTTTTCAAGAAGTGAACCCGGTTTTATATAATGGGTTACATCGGCAATGTGCACACCCACTTCGGCGTTTCCGTTTGGTAATTTTCTGTACGAGATAGCATCGTCGAAATCCCTGGCATCGGCAGGATCTATGGTGAATGTGGGTACCTTCCTGAAGTCGCGCCTTCCTTTCAGGTCATCTTCCGTAATTTTATCGGAGATTTTAGCTGCCTCATTTTCTATTTCGGGAGAGAATGCATATGGCAGTTCAAACTCGGCAAGTATTGCATGCATCTCTGTCTCATGGCGGCCTGGATAACCGAGCACCTGTATTATCTCGGCTGCCGGGTTCCGTGATTTTGTATCCCATTCCACCACCCGCGCTACGGCCTTCTGCCCCTGTTTTGCCCCATTGATTCCCGACTCCGGGATAAAGAGGTCAAATGGCATGTTTTTGTTGTCGGGCACAAGAAATGCAAAATTTGATACTATTTCCACTGTACCGACAAATGTGGATTTTGCCCTTTCGATTATTGAAACCACTTCTCCTTCGGGCCTTGCACCTTTCCGGCGGGCATAGAGCTTCACCTGCACCTTGTCGCCATGCAGCGCGGTTCGCAGATTCTTTGCCGAAACAAATACATCGTCATCCAGTTCATCGGAAACAATAAAGCCGTATCCCATTCTCGTCAGGTCGACCGTGCCTGTTATCGTGCCTCCTCCGGTTTCTTTAACATAAAATTTGTGGTGGCGGGTTTCAAGTATCTCACCCCTGCCGGCAAGGTCGGACAGACACTGCAAAAGCTCTTTGCGCCTGTGCTCCCCTTCAATGTTTAACTTCTTGGCTATCTGTTTATAGTTATACGACTGGCCGGCATGACGGCTCAGAAATTCTTTTACAAGTGCCTGGTATTCAGATGATACAGTTTTTTCTTTCTTGTCTTTTTTCTTCTTTTTACTCATTAAAACGGTTTTTGCAAAGGTAAGAATTATGAAAGGTTTATTTTCCTACATTTGAAAGATTATGGGTTCAATGGTCTCTCTTAAGCAGATACCGGTGCATTCAGCCTCTGTTGTAACAAGAAAAACAGGTGAGGAGTATGTTCTTGTACCGGTAACGGGAAACATAGCCGATATGGACAGCATTTACACTCTTAACGGCACAGGGGCGTTTATCTGGGAACAGATAGACGGGAAAAACAGTCTGGAGGAGATTGCGGACAAATTAACCGAAGAATATGATACTGACCGTGATACTGCCGGAAAGGATGTGCTGGCCTTTATTGAGAATATGATAAGAATAAGGGTAGTGGAAATAAAAGAGGCCGGATAGTATTTTTCCCGGTACACCGTATTAATATTGTTAATGGATAAGTTCTGCCTGAATATTGCAGGGTACGTGATAAAGGTGGAGAGGTCTGCGGGGGGACCCGTGCTTATGCCTGCACAGAGGTTCAGGAAGAGTTTTACGACAGGTGACGGTTTTGATTACTTAATCCGTGTGCACAGGGGCGGATGTTTAATACCGCCCGGTGCAGAAAGGGTGTTTAACGCCCCGCTTGTGGAGGAGAGGGACGGCCAGACTGTTATAAAAAGCCATGAATTCTGGAGCATCCATAAAAAGGATAATCTGATTTTCATAAAGACAATATTCCCTCACAACCCCGGCATGCACTCGGGAATGCTTACCATTTCGCGTCACCCTGGAGTATGGGATCTGGAACTTGCCACTGATGACAGCATAGCCGACCCTCTGGCCTGGCCGCTCGACGGACTGCTGCTGTATTACCTCACCGTATTTAACGGCGACATAATGATACATGCCTCGGGAGTCGATTATAAAGGCAAAGGATATATTTTCAGCGGTGTTTCAGGTAAAGGAAAATCAACAATGGCCCGCCTGTGGGAAATGGCCGGAGCAAAAGTAATTCACGACGACAGGCTTATAATAAGGAGAAAAGAGGGAGAGATTTTCTTTTATAACACCCCTGTGTATGATGACGACGAACCCCGCTCGGCAAGACCTGCCGGCATTTTCCTCCTGGAGCACGGTAAACAGAATATGATTGTGCCTCTTGATGGTTCAAGGGCCGTAAGCAGCGTCATGGCAAACTGCATTCAGCATAACTGGAACAGCGAAATAATATCTGGTCTGATGGAATCATTGTCGGAGGTATGCGGGAAAATACCGGTATCGAGACTATATTTCAGGCCGGAGAGCAAGATTGTTGAATTCATACTTGGAAATGGGCAAAACTGAAAGGCAGCTTAACGACCTGAAGAATGTCAGCCTCGGGTTGCTGGCGGAAGGCAAAACAATCCGGATAAGGGCTCACGGATACAGTATGTATCCTGCCGTTAAGCCGGGAACGGTTATACTTATTGAACCCGTCAGGAAAAAAGGGCCCCCCGCCCCTGGAGAGATTGTGGCGATAAAAAGGAAAAACGGTATAATTGTTCACAGGATAGTAAAGGTTATAAATGAAGAGGGAAAGAGGAAGTATGTTGCAAGGGGCGACAGCAACGCTTACCCCGACCCGCCGGTTGATGCGGAAATGATCGTCGGACGTGTGACAGGGGTGGAAGGACTGGCATTTATGCCGGAAGACTTTAAAAAGAAACCCGCGTACTTCATTAACAGACTGAGGGTGATTGGCATACATTTACGAAACAAACTGAGAGGCTGAAATAATCATGAAAAGACTTAAGCTTCTTAATGAATCCCTGAAACTGGTATGGAAGAGCGCTCCGGGCTGGACACTTGCAAGTTCGGCAGTCTCTTTAGTACGCAGCTTTCTGCCTCTTATACTGCTTTTCCTGGTTAAATCTCTAATCGATCATGTCACCGCAGCAGTGAACGGGACGGGTGAAATTACAATGACGGGTATACTGAAGGTTATCACCGCTGTGACCGTCATCTTCCTCGCCGATGAAGTAACCGCCGAAGCTTCGGGCTACTTCAGAAAGAGACAGTCGTTCAGGCTGGAGGATTATATGTACCGGTTGCTTCATTTCAAGGCGTCAGGCCTCGATCTGATAAATTTCGAAAATCCTCCCTATTTCGATAAACTGGCCCGCGCAGTAAGGGAGGCTACCTGGCGGCCCAATAACATCCTGAATAATTTCATCTCCCTCTTCAGGGGATGCATCTCGCTGCTCCTGATGGCAGGCTTGCTTTTTACACTGAGCTGGTGGGCTGCCCTGCTGCTGGTTGTGGTAAACATACCCGGTATCTGGCTGAGACTATTCTTCTCGTCAGTACTTTATGAATTCAGGAGAGGTCATACACCGGAAGAAAGAAAGGCAGCCTATTTTAACTGGATTCTTACAGGCGACCGGCCTTCAAGGGAAATAAGACTATTCGGAACAGGCGATTACTTCACATCACTCTTCAGGAAATACTTTTCCTCGAGGATGGAAAAAGAACTGGCGATTCTGAAGAAGCGCGCAGTTATTGATGCCCTGACAGGTATTATTAAAGCTGCCGCACTTTTTGCCGTTTTGTATATGGTGACTGATAAGACCCTGAAAGGAGAAATAACCCTTGGAGGAATGGCTATGATGGTTCTCGCATTCAGGCAGGGTCTGGTCAGCCTCCGTGAAATCCTTACATCGGTGGGTGGCCTCTATGAGGACTCGCTTTTTACGGGAGATATTTTTGAGTTTCTTGATCTGAAGGAGGATATAAAGGCAGTTGAGCCTGTTGCGGCCATCACCCGGCTTAAATCGGCAATAAGTTTTGAGAATGTCTCCTTCAGGTATCCCGGCAATGACACCCCCGCCATTGTGAACATCAACCTGAGGTTACCGGCAGGAAAAATCACCCTTCTTGCCGGCAGCAACGGATCGGGCAAAAGTACCCTTGTGCGCCTTCTGTGCAGACTTTACGACCCGGATACGGGAAATATTTATTTTGATGGTCACGATATCAGGCATTTTAATCCGGCGGAGTACCGCAGACAGTTTTCCGTACTTTTCCAGGATTTTATGCTTTATAACCTCACCGCTGGGGAAAATATAAGTCTGGGAGATATTTATTCCGGCGGCAACATGGATAAAATAAGGAGAGCAGCCGCAAACGCAGGGGCCGATAAGCTGATAGAATCACTGCCAGCCGGTTACGACACCGGGATTGGCCCACTGTTCGATGCAAGCCGTGACCTTAGCTGGGGCGAATGGCAGAAAATAGCCCTGGCCAGAACATTTTTCAGGGATGCCCAGGTGGTGATCCTCGACGAACCGTCATCGGCCATCGACTCCGAAACGGAAATTGAAATTTTCAGCAGGCTCAGGGATGCACTGAAGGGCAAAACGGTGCTTCTGATAAGCCACAGGTTAAACACAGTAAAACTGGCTGACAATATAATTGTCCTTGACAAAGGACGCATTGCCGAAACAGGCTCCCACAGCGAGCTGATTGATCTGAAGGGACGATATTATGAATTGTACATGCGCCAGAAGAGGATGTACACTGATGGTTAAAATGGCAGAAATAAGGAATGAGGAGATACTGCTGCTGGGTCTCAGCCGGCTTCATTTCAATGAAGAACTGACAGCTAAAATTTCGGCCCTGACCGAAAAAATTGATGACTGGGGTTACTTTACCCGTCTTGCCTCGGAGCACGGAATCGCCGCTCTGGCTTATTATAACCTGCAGCAATTGGACCTTGCCGGGAGAATACCGAAAGAGAAGGCTGAAATGCTCCATGCTGCCCATTTGCTGAGCATCACCAGGAATGCTTTTCACCTGACCGGCGCTGAAGAAATAATCTCCCTTCTGAACAGCGCAGGGATAAAATCGGTACTGCTGAAAGGGCTTGCCCTCGAAACGACAGTTTACGGAAACAAAGGGCTCAGGCAGATGACTGACGTCGACCTGCTCATAAGCCGGAACGATTATCTAAGAGCGAGAAACATCCTTATGGAAAACGGATTTGATTCCGCCGGACTGAAATCGGGGCTTCATAAGCCGATAATGGCATGGACGGGGAAACATCTCCCTTCGCTGCTCAGAAACGGACTATCGGCCGACATTCATCTTGAGCTTTTTCCGGGCAGGAAAAACTCCCTTACATCCATGATGATTGAATCGGCCAGGGAGATAAAGCTTGAGCGGGTGAAAGCCTTTGTACCCGACCCGCAGCTGATGTTTCTTTATCTTGTAAGGCATCTTTATAACCACGAACTGAATGAGGAATCGCAGCTTCGTCTTTATGCCGATCTTGTAGCGCTTCTGGAAGTACACAGTGAGGAAATATTGAACTATGAATTGCTGAAGTATGCAGGTGAGGCCGGGATGAGTAAAATACTGGCCTGGAAGCTGGAGCCTCTGCGCGACCTATGGGGCCTTGACTTCCCACCGTGGCTTAACGATTTCATTGGCAGGTGGTTTAAACCTGAATCGGTTAACAGGTTTATTTTCTTTCTGAAGAGCCCGAAGGGTAACCCCGTTACACACCCCGGAAGGGCTTACAGAAAGATTATCTCGGAGATACCGGGCATTCACCGGAAGGCGCTCTTTATACTGGGGGATATCTTCCCCTCAATAGGCTTTATGAAGGAGAGATATAATGTAAAAAGTACACTTAAAGCCCTTATGTATTATCCGGTAAGGCTTGGCAAAATGCTGCGGCTGATAAGCAGGTAAGAAAGGATCAGCTGATTTTAAATTCTTTTTTAAGCCGGTCTACATAGTCAAGTTTTTCCCAGGCAAAGAATTCGACCTTTTTACGGTACACTTTTCTTCCATTGCCGTTAACGGCCACCGGTTTGCTCCCTTTCACTTCGTAATATACCTCAACTTCTGCGGTATATGGATCCCTGCCGAAGTGGCCGTAGGCAGCAGTTGGCAGAAACACCGGATTTTTCAGTCCGAAGCGTTCAACAATGGCATAAGGACGCAGGTCGAACAGTTTGCTTATACGGGTAGCAATTTCACCGTCGGAGAGGATTTTCCCGCCGGTGCCTTTAACCCTGGAGGTTCCGAAGGTGTTTACATAAAGTCCTACAGGCTCTGCCACGCCTATTGCGTAGGCAACCTGTATCAGCACCTTGTCGCATAAACCTGCAGCCACCATGTTTTTAGCTATATGCCGGGCGGCATATGCAGCCGACCTGTCGACCTTCGATGAGTCTTTTCCCGAGAAGGCTCCTCCTCCGTGCGCCCCGTGGCCTCCGTAAGTATCCACAATAATCTTCCGGCCGGTAAGTCCGGTGTCTCCGTGAGGACCTCCGATGACAAATTTCCCTGTGGGGTTTACGTAGAATCTGAATTTGCTGTCGAAAAGTTTTCTTACCCGTGGCGAAAGCTGTTTTTTGACTCTTGGTATAAGTATGGTAAGAAGGTCTTCCCTGATCTGGTCCTGCATTGCCTTCTCGGCCGCTTTGGCGGCTTTTTTCGAATTGTCGGACGGCATAATGAATTCATCGTGCTGGGTGCTGATGACGATTGTGTCGATGCCTTCGGGATCGCCCTTGTCGTTGTATTTTATGGTTACCTGCGATTTGCTGTCGGGTCTCAGGTATTTCATTTTCTTTCCCTCTTTTCTGATGGCAGCCAGTTCCTGGAGCAACCGGTGGGCAAGCTCTATGCTCAGAGGCATAAAGTTTTCCATTTCGCGGCATGCGTATCCGAACATCATGCCCTGGTCGCCTGCTCCCTGTTCCTCGGGTTTTTCCCTCACCACTCCCTGCCTGATGTCGGGAGACTGTTCGTGAATGGTGTTTATAACTCCGCAGGAGTCGCAGTCGAAACGGTATTCCGGGTTGGTATAGCCGATGTTTCTGATCACCCTTCTGGCGGTTTCCTGAATATCCACCCATCCTTCAGTGCGCACCTCTCCGCCGCAAATAACAAGTCCGGTCGTTACAAATGTTTCACATGCAACCTTCGATTCGCTGTCCCACTTTAGAAATTCATCAAGAAGTGCGTCTGATATCTGGTCGGCAACCTTGTCGGGGTGGCCTTCCGAAACCGATTCTGAAGTAAATAAAAAACTCATCTGTGTTAATTTAGTTTGTTAAACAAATGGCGGGGAGATTTTGTTGACTGAAAAAATGGAATAGACGCATTTTAGCATTTTTTCCCGTGGTTGCAATCAGCACAAATCTTTCCACCGGCATTAAAGCGCCACAAAGTAAATAAGAAATAAATTCATAAGCAAAAAAATCAACCTGTAAGCGATCTGAAAACCTCTTCCAGGCTGCTCTCTTCCCTGGAGAGTGAAAGCACGGTTATATTTTGGCTCACGGCAAAAGAGAAAATGGCGGGTCGGATGTCGGAGCCGGATGATGATTCGATCTGCCAGCTGTTTTTTCCGGTTCTTTTTGCTTTCTGAACTCCTGGTATTCCCAGCAAACCCGATTCATCCGGATCCCTGTCGAATTCAACATTAATCACCTGGCGCCTGGCAGAAATAAGACCTGAAATTTTCCCGATGGGTTCATCGGCAATAATCTTTCCCCTGTCAATAATAATGACCC
>JARKQN010000015.1 GCA_029974835.1 Bacteroidales bacterium | reverse complement strand
GGAGCATACTCCGGCATTAGCCAGGTACTTGTTCAGACGGATGGGTGCATTGGGATCCGCATTTTCTTTGTACTTGATCTGCTTGAACGGTTTTTTCTTTTTCAGTTTTTTCACCGGCTTGGCAGGCCTCCCGGGTCCTGGCCTGCCCGGCCCGTTTGAAGGTTGGTTGCCCCAGTTTCGGTTGTTGTAACCGCCGCCACCGGTAACCCGCTGAGGCGACTGCGGACGTTCACCTACACGCGGACGGCGTTTTCTCATGCCACCTTCGCTATTTCCTCCGTAGCCCTCCTGACGGGAATCCCTGTAGTTCGGGTTATAGGACGGTCTCTCCTGATGGTACGACCTGTCCTGGTTGTAAGAAGACCTCTCCGGATTGTATGGTTGTCTGTCCTGGTTATAGGACGGCCTGTCCGAATAATAACCATCATGCTGTGTCCTCCGCTCATTGCCGTAATTTCTGTTCGAAGCGTGTCTCTCATTGTTCGCGCTGTGATAACTTCGCCTTGGGCGCGATTCGTCATTGTTTGTTGTCATTGTTGCATTTACTTTTTGATTACTTAATGAAACCTCACGGTTTTTTCTTTTTTAAATTCCATTTTTTTCAAATTTCTACCGTCCGTCTAACATGGCCGGAACGGATTTCTTCAATATTATTTACTGTTCAATTAATGTTAGTCGCTCTCTATTTTTGTACTGTATCAAGTACTTCATATCTATTTAAGCCGCATTGCCCCCCTTTGATGATTTTGTGTTTGGGCAAATCAAATAAACTGTCTCAACTCTCATTCAACGAAGAGGTTCTCGTTATGGCAGGAGGTAAGTTTGTTTGTTTTTTTGCTCAGTTTACTTCACTAAAATGTTTTCTTAAAATCCTGTATAATTTTGGGGTGTGATTTCTTTCAATTCTTTTTTCACCTGTTCATTCACATCCAAATTGTCAATAAATTCCGAAATGCTCTCCCGGGTGATACGCGCATTGGTTCGTGTCAAAGCTTTCAGTGCTTCATAGGGTTTCGGATATCCTTCGCGTCTTAAAATGGTCTGGATTCCTTCGTCAACCACTGCCCAGTTATTTTCCAGATCCCTCTCTATTGCCTCTCTGTTTAATAACAATTTATGCAACCCTTTTGTTGTGCTTTTTAGCGCAATTAATCCATGTGCCATGGGTACGCCAATATTCCTGATTACCGTAGAGTCGGTAAGGTCGCGCTGCAACCGTGAGACGGGCAGTTTTGCCGCGAGGTGTTCCAGTAATGCGTTGGCAATACCCAGGTTACCCTCGGCATTCTCGAAGTCGATCGGATTCACCTTGTGGGGCATGGCCGACGAGCCGACTTCCCCTTCCTTGATCTTCTGCTTGAAATACTCCATCGATATATATTGCCATATATCTCTTGTAAAGTCGATCAGTATGGTATGGATGCGTTTCATCGCGTCGAACGATGCGGCGAAAGCGTCATAATTGGATATCTGCGTGGTGTACTCTTCGCGGTGCAGACCCAGTTTCTCCTGCAGGAAACGGTTGCCGAACAGTTTCCAGTCGATCCGGGGATAAGCCACACGGTGCGCGTTGAAGTTACCGGTCGCTCCGCCGAATTTGGCTTTGGCTGGAATCCTTTTCAACACTTCTATTTGTCCGGTCAACCTATAACTAAAAACCTTCATCTCCTTTCCCAGGCGTGTAGGTGATGCCGGTTGCCCGTGCGTACGGGCCAGCATGGGAATATCCTT
>JARKQN010000001.1 GCA_029974835.1 Bacteroidales bacterium | reverse complement strand
CATACCATTTAGCAGCAGTAGGAATAAGTAGGGAGCGAAGCGCAAATGACCATCGAATGACCATTGAATGACGCGCCGAGCACAGCGAGGCGCAAATGACTATCGAATGACGCGCTGAGCGAAGCGAGGCGCAAATGACCTTAAAAACAAATGGCACGCTGATGACGCGGATCCCGGCTGACCGGGAACGCGGATTGACGCGGATCTATTCCGGATTCTCCATGGATGAAATTTCCGTTTTTAAATTTAGCATATCATTTAGCAGCAGTAGGAATAAGTAGGGAGCGAAGCCCAAATGACCATCGAATGACCATTGAATGACGCGCCGAGCACAGCGAGGCGCAAATGACTATTGAATGACGCGCTGAGCGATGCGAAGCGCAAATGACCTTATAAACAAATGGCACGCTGATGACGCGGATCCCGGATCACCGGGAACGCGGATTGACGCGGATCTATTCCGGATTCTCTTTGAATGTATGTCCCGTTTTAAGAATCGGCATATCATTTTACCATCGTTGGAAGAAGGAGAAATTGACCTCAATGAAGCGCAAATGACTACCCCCTGATCATCGTCAGTATCATCTTGAACCTTTCCGGTGCGTGCAGTGAGTGCGGGACGGAGGCAGGCATTATGACAGAATCTCCGGCATTCAGAAGGTGATCCTTACCTCCTATCGTTATACGGGCTGTGCCGTCAATCACCTGCACAAGAGCATCAAAAGGAGCAGTGTGCTCGCTAAGTCCCTCCCCCTTATCGAACGAGAAGACCGTAACACTGCCGCGTTCGGATTTGATTAGCTGCCGGCTCACAACGCTCTTTTCAGAATATTCAATTATTTCGGGAAACCTGAAAACTTTTCCACTTTCGTAACCTACGGGCATTTTTTCCATAATTAGCTGTTTATTTATCTGATATAAAATTAACAGCAAAACCTGGATGTATGTTCATTTTTTTCATATTGATCAAACAGAAAAATATATTGCCCCGAACCTGATCTGTACAGTAAGTCAGGCAATTTCTTTTAAGGTAAAGAAAAGGATAAGCTTTAATCAGATTAATAGATCTTAATTCGGCACAGGTTAAAAAATCTTTATAAGTTTGAAAAAAATTATCAGAAAAATCGCCGGCATGCATTTCGGGAACCTGTTACCGGTTTTTCTCTGTCTGACCCTCTTCTACTGCCTTTGTTCCCCGAAGCAGCAGGGCGATGCGCACGGCTTTTTTATCGTTAAGAGGGTAATTGACGGCGACACTTTCGTCATAGACGACGGTTCGAATAAAGGTCTCACCATAAGGCTTATAGGTGTTGACGCACCTGAGACAAGACGGACGAGAAACAAGGAGATCGGATATTTCGCTCAGGAATCAAAGAAATACCTGGAAGATCTTATCCTGAATAAAAGGGTCCGGCTCGAATATGATGTCGACACCCTTGATATATACAAGAGAACGCTTGCCTATGTATACCTGGAGGATGGCACTTTCCTCAATGCACATCTCCTCGGAAACGGTTACGCCTCCATACTGACAGTCCCGCCCAACGTGAAGTATGTAGACCTCTTCCTGAAGCTGTCGGGAGAAGCAAGAGAAGAGGGCCGGGGGTTGTACCGTAAGGAAAAATAAGAATGGTCATAAGTCATGAATCTCCGGTCGCGGCAGACCTGCGCGACCGTCCCGGCACTTTGGTCGGGATGTCTCAGCGGAGTTTAGTCCGTAAAACGGGGCTCCGAAAAGACCGCGCGTCTAATTATAAGTGACCGATGCGAACGTCCTCCTGACTCCCTTTCTGTATTTCAGTGCCGGATAACCGAATATTACAAAAAGCCCTTCACGGCTTTTATATTTAATACCGTATTTCTCCCTGAACCTGCGAGCCCTGCTCCCATTCTGAATGAAAGGATGTATCGCCCCAAGCATGCAGGTGCCCAGTCCGAGAGACTCCCCTGCATACATAGCTGTTGTGGCCGCAATAACAGGGTCGGCCGGATCGGCATATGGCGAACCGTAGAAATACATTACCAGAGGAGCATTGTACGTTATTACATTTTCACCCTTCCCGACGCTCCCGGTGTATATATCAATAAGTGGTTTTATAAAGTTTCTGAACATCTCATCGTTCGCCTTTCCCCAGAAAGGTCTCATCAGCGCAAGAAACCAGTCAGACACAAACCATCTCATCTTCGCCAGGAGACCGGAGAAATCCTTTACAAATTCCCATGATTTAGTGGGAGAATCAAAGACAAGCACATTTACATCAGAGGGAGGAATACCCATCGGCGACGTTGATGCGGCATCAAGTATCTTCTGTATTACTTCAGGTTCCACCGGTCTGTCGCTGAACTCCCTAATGCTTCGACGGCGTTTAAGGAGGCTGACCAGTCCTTTATAATCTGCAGCCTCATCCCCCGGCGGCAGGTCAAACAAATCTTCTGCCGATAGCGTCCTTCCCGTTACCGTTATGGCATCATTGGGGCATACCGCCATGCAGTGACCACATGCAATACACCCGAATAGCGGAGATACGCTAACCTCCGCCACACCGTCATTAATTACAAGTTGATTGTCGCCGCAGACCCTCACGCATAAACCGCATCCGTCGCATTTTTCGGTGTTTATGGAAATTGTTCCGGCCTCACCGGCCCTTGAAGTTGGTATTGCCATATGAACAGGTTTTGGATAAAGTTAGACAGATTTCCGGACAGAAATGAAACTTTTCAATAAAAAATTAAAACTGGATAATCACCGGCGACATTAACAATGGCACGCGGATAACGCGGATCCCGGATCACCGGGAACGCGGATTGACGCGGATCTATTCCGGATTCTCTTTGAATGAAATTTAGGTTTTTAAATTTAGCATATCATTTAGTAGCAGTAGGAATAAGTAGGGAGCGAAGCCCAAATGACCATCGAATGACCATTGAATGACGCGCCGAGCACAGCAAGGCGCAAATGACTATCGAATGACGCGCTGAGCGATGCGAGGCGCAAATGACCTTAAATAAATTGCCCGCTCCTGCCTGGCGGCGTCACTCAGACAGGCCTGCCGGACTTGCAAGACCTGTATAACCTGCGACCTGCACAACCTGCTGGACCTCAGTACACCGAAGCGTCAGAATATTATTGTTTCACAAACCTGTACACCTTTCCGTCCGGTCTGCCGGATCCCCTCAGGAAATAGACTCCCGAAGGAAGGCCGCCGGTATGAATCATGCCTTCTGAAACCTCTTCCTTCGCGATATCCCTGATCTTAACCCCGGCAAGATTGTAAAGCCCCATAGCCTCCGTGCCTGAAAATCCTGATATATTCAGGTACTCGCCGGCCGGAACCGGATACAGTAGAACTTTATGATCCCTTACTTCTTTCCCTCCAACCTCGAGCACATCGGAGAGAACTATTTCCCCGACACTTGAGGATATTGTCCACGAACCGCTGATGCCGGCACATATTTCATTGTTAAGCGCCCGCACTTCAAGCCTGTCAATTGCAACGCCCGACTGGCAGACTACAGCAAAATCGCCGGTGACAGGGTCAGAATGTGAGACAGACTGAAATGTGTTTCCCTCCCACGCCAGAATAACATACCTCGCATCAAGGGTATAAACGGATGATCCCTTTAGCTTTCCCGTTAAGCTGAACGGAGATGTAACAGGTTCGGACGACGGAAGGGAGGCGCTCTGGTAATTTACACTGTAATCCGGTCCCAGCCTGTCGCGGTAAGTGGCGGCGGTGGAATTATTGCTTCCGCGCAGCCAGACGACCCAGAAGAGTGACTCTGACGTGGCATCACCTGCAACAGCAGGACCCGAGGAATAGGAGTTTGATGTTACAAATGTTCCCGTCAAAGGATTCCAGCAGCTGTACTGTGATGTTCCGTTGAAAATCCTGTACCTCGCATCGGATGAAGAATAGCCGGCGAGTTTCATGAGAACTGCCCCGCGGGAGGCCTGATCGGTAATATCGGTATACGCCGGTCGCATAGCAACGGCAGCCGATTGTGTGTAAACCTCACGGTCTGAGGCCAAAAGGAATACACAGATCGCCAGTAAAAAGAATGATCTTTTCATATTTTCAGCACGTTTGGAATGCAGCTTCGAAAAATTCCGTAACTAAATTAGAAAAGAAATCTTAATAATGCAACAGGAAAAGATTCAATGTAACTTTTTTATCTGCTATTTGTTTAATTTGATATATTTAATACAATGAGAACAAGTAATCCATTTTACTCCGGGAGATTATTGATACTGTCAATATTTATGACCTTTGCAGCGGCGGCTTACGGCCAGGCCGAAGGAAATGAATTTTGCCGTACCAGTATGAAAATAAACAATACAGGCATGATTGTACTCGGCTCCTGGGCCATGGCAAACATAGCCACTGGCGCATGGGGATGGTCGAAATATGAAGGAGACAAAAAATATTTCCACCAGATGAACCTTTTCTGGAATACCGTGAACCTCTCCATCGCCGGCATAGCATTATACAGCAACTCAAATTATGACTGTGTTGCCGCTGGGGCTGAGGCTGTACTCAATAAACACATGCAGACGGAAAAAATTCTTCTGATCAACTCGGCACTCGATGCCGGGTACATAGGCAGCGGGTTTCTCCTGAAACACCTGTCGGGTAAATCGGAGAAACGTGCAGACCTTCTTAAAGGTTATGGCAATTCACTGATACTCCAGGGGGCATTCCTGCTGGTTTTCGACCTTGCTCTCTATGGAATAATGAGGAACTTCAGGCTTGATTTTCCTATGGATTTAAGCCTTAACACCTTTAACAGATCAGTTATTTCAGGGATATCTGTAAGGTTCTGAAACTTATTACCACTATTACCTTTTAAAATAATTTGGAGGTTTCATGGCACGCTGATGACACGGATGCAACGGATTTTCACGGAGTTATCCATGTCCTTCCGCATGATCAGGGTCATCCGTGTGCCATTAAGCCACAGGAGTTGAAATACTACCTTACGTTAAGTTGCACGTTTTCGGCAGCCATTTTAACCTCGAGAACCTGTGTGGTGCCTCCGGTTTCGAGGTTTATACCGTGAGGAGTATTTGTCTTCCATGCACCGCAGGTAAAGTCGGGTACGTCGATCGACTGAGATCTGTTTGCTACCGACCATTCGCTAAGGGGTGCTATCACGCTCCACGTAACGCCGTCGTACACATCCTGGTCGAGAGGGAGCCCGTTGCGCAGGCAGTCAATCATGCGCCAGTCCATTATGAAATCCATTCCGCCGTGGCCTCCGACTTTTTTTGCCATCTCCCCCACCCTCTTTATTATTTCAGGAGTGTATTTGTCCCACACTTCCTTCATTTCCTCATCCTTTAGCCAGCTGTGGCCGAGGGCTATGCGTTCGGAGGGATATTTCATTGCAAACCCGTCGGTGCCGCTTACAACGTGCAGGCGCGAGTATGGCCTGACGGATGAGATGTCGTGCTGGATCATAATTGTACGGCCGAGGGCAGTTTTTACCACGGTGGTATTCATGTTACCCCGGTATTTTCTGTTTGCAAATTCGGTATAGAAGGCGTCTTCCGAGGCGAGCATGTTTGCCCGTTTGCCCATTGTAAAGTCGTTCGACGACATTGAAGTGAGGTAATCCATGCGGTCTCCCCTGTTAATATTCATTATCTGGCATATAGGGCCCAGGCCGTGGGTCGGGTACAGGTTGCCGTTACGTGAGGCATTCTCCCTAAGCCGCCACATCCCGGTATAGGCGCCGTCGGTCTGCCTGCTGTCGTCGGGTTTCTTGAAGTTCATTTCCACCAGATTATGTATATAAGCCCCTTCGCCATGGACAATATCGCCGAAGAGGCCCTGCCTTGCCATATTGAGTGTAAGCAGTTCAAAGAAGTCGTAACAGCAGTTCTCGAGCATCATGCAGTGCTTCTTTGTTTTCTCTGATGTTTCAACAAGCAGCCAGGCCTCGTCGACGGTTCTTACGAGCGGCACTTCGCATACAACATGTTTTCCCTGTTCCATCGCGTAAGCTGCCATCTGTGCATGCCATACCCACGGAGTGCATATATAAATAAGGTCAAGGTCGGGCATTTCAACCAGCTTCTTCCAGATTTCATTATCCCCGAAAAACTCTACCGCTTCGGGCCTCCCGGTTCTTTTAAGGTATCGCTGTGAGCCTTTTACTGCTGCTTCGCGAAGGTCGCCCAGGGCTTTTATTTCAACTCCTTCGATGTATGAAAGTCTCTGCACTGCCCCGCTGCCCCGGTCTCCAAGACCTATTAAACCTACCCTGACAACGGGAAGGGGAGGTGCTCCATATCCCGACATATTAAACCGCTGTGAGTGAATCTTTTTCACTGCGGCGATAATTTCAGGCATATTGGATTCGGGAGCTTTCGGCGAGCACCCCTGGATAATTCCGCCGGTCATTGCGCCGGCACCTGCAAAGGCTGCTGATCTGAGAAAATTACGACGGCTGGTTTTCATGATTGTAATATTTTAAGGCAAAGTAATTAATATTTTCATAATTACATGCTCCTCCGCCAGAGAAAGGAGAGTGGTTAAAAAGTGAGGAACGGAACAAGCGGATAAACCATGATCATCCTTTGAATCAGGGTCACACCTGCCCGACTGCCATAAGGTAGTTTATGCCATTAATATAAATAATATGACATGTACCGGTTTATTGTCCGGCACTTCAGGATGGCCAATATCCGGATGTCAGTGAGTAGTTGTGAATGCTCCGTAGCCGCAGTAGCGTGCGCACTTACCACATGAAGTGCATTTGGAATAATCGATTTCAGGAGCACTGAAAGGGCCTTGCTGCGAGATTGCGCCAGCGGGACATACCCTTATTACGGGACAATAATGATTTTGAGGGCACCTTTCCGGTTTTATGTTTACGTGTGACATAAATCCTTCTAAGAATAAGTGATAATATTGCTAAAACTGTTAATAACATTTTCGAGATAGTCTGAAGTCATAACACCGGAGCCTGACCATTTGTTCACCCCGTTTACAAAAAGAATCAGTGTCGGTACGCTTCGTATATTGTATTTTGCAGCCAGATCGGGGTTTTGGTCAACATCTATCTTCAGTATGCGAACTCTGTCACCCATTCTTCTTTTAAGCTGTTCAAGAACAGGAGCCATCATTCTGCAAGGGCCGCACCATTCCGCAGAGAAATCAACCAGCACCGGCCTGCTGCTGCCAATAATATCGTAAAAATTTTCCTTCATGCCTTTTTCTCTTTTCTGAAGCTCCTTACGAGGTCGGTCAGCAGTGAACCTGCCACATAACCTGCCGCCATTCCGTACAATGTGCTCATATACCAGACCGACTTAATGAAACATGTACCCGACAGGCATCCTATAAATTTCCAGTACAGGAAACCGGCAATGGCACCTGCCAGCGTGAATGAAACCGTCAGTAAATTATTTCTCAGAAAATTTCTCATGCCGGATTTTTGTGCAAAATTGCAGCGATCCGGCTTGTTGGTCAGTGACTAAAGTCACAGACAGGACTATTTCCTTACAAGACCAGCGTAATCGATTATATTTCTTTCAGTTATAAGCCTGCCCTCTTTCTCAAGCCTGCTCAGGAGACGTGAAACCACCTCGCGGGAGGTGTTAAGCTGAAGGGCAATATCGTTGTGTGTTCCGGTAAAAACAGTTTTGCCCGAAGAACGGTATCTCTCCTCGAAGAACCGGATAAGCCTTTCATCGAGTCTCATAAAGGCGATGGCATCGATGGTGTCGAGAAGCTCTTCGAATCGTTTCCGGTAAGAATACATCATAAATTCTTTCCACGATTTGTATTCCGACATCCATTTTTCGGGTTTGTCAACAGGAATCCTCAGAATCTCCGAATCCTCCTCGGCAACCATCATTATATTGCTCTTCTGAAGACCAATGCAGCAGGTAAGTGCCATTGCGCATATTTCACCCTGTCTTAAAAAGTAAAGCAGGAGTTCCGCACCGTTGCCGGAAAGCCTTGAAACCCTCAGGCACCCTTCAAGAACAAGAGGAAAAGATTTTATATAATCGCCTTCGCCGAAGATTTTTTCACCGGGTCTAAGCTTCTGAATCGTTCCGGTTCGGCTCATTTCCGCGGCCAGATCTTTCTCAAAGAATGGAAAAAGTGCAGTCAACCGCCTGTTTATGTCAATGTCCATAACTGGTGGATTTAATACTATTCAGAATATCATTATTTATTAAGTTCCGATAAAAATCTCTGACCTTCCATGATTCTCTTTCCCAGTTAAGTTCCAGAGATGCTTTTACGGCATTCTTTTTAAGTTCTTCTGAAAGACTCTTGTTTTTTCTTAATAACTCAACAGCTTCCGAAATCTCGCCGGGCGTTACCCCGGGTATAATAATTCCGCAGTTGTATTTTGTTACAACAGCCGAAATCTCGGGAAGGTCTGCTGCAATAACCGGTATTCCCGCCGAAATGTAATCGAACAGTTTATTAGGAAGGCTGAAACGGTAATTCAAATTTGTATCTTTTTCGAGTACCAGTCCGGCATCGGCGGTTTTTGTGTACCTTATAAGCTCATTCCATTGCATCGGAGGCAGTATTTTCACCCTGTTCATAATATTTAGTCTGCCGGTCATTTCCTTAACATAATTAAGAACATCACCGCCACCCGCGATGATAAGCGCAAGTTTCTCCGTACCGGCAACCGCCTCAACCGCTTCCTCGCACCCCTTGTCAATGTTTATGCCGGTACCCTGGATGATCATTACAAATTCATCTTCAGAAATATTGAGTTCATTTCTTTCAACTGGTTTTAACTTTTCTGATGAAGGGGCAAGGTTTCGGATAACCACAGGCCTTATACCATACTCTTTCTCATATAAACCAGCAATCGAGTCACTTACGGTGATTACATATTTAAGGCGCGGGAAGATTGTTCTTTCGAATGTCTTCCATACATATCTTACCAGTCTCCGGTTGCTGAGTTCGGGCAGGCCGGTAAAGTATTCGTGGGAATCGTAAACAACAGGTCTTCTTTTAAGGATTGCAGCCAGGTAACAGGCCGGAAGAGTATCCAGATCGTTTGATACCAGCAGATCAAATTTTCTGAACAGCAAACAGAAAAGAAGTCGGATGTTGAAGAATTTGTAAAAGAGGAATCCTCTTCTGAAAATCATCTTAAAACGAATAGTTCTGAACGGGATATCCGACCTTTCACAGCACTCTCCTTTCCGCCGTCCCGCAATGGTTACATCCATACCCATGTCCTTAAGTACTGAGGCCATCTTCAGCACTCTCTGATCGAAGCAGATACAGTTGGTGACTGCGAACAAAACTTTTATTTTACCTGTTGAGGAAGGCATAGGGTAAAAATATTAATAAAAACCGACGTGAAGCAGTCGAAACCGGGAAAATGAAACGGATCATCACTTATTAAATCCGTGATAATCCGTTTTATCGCCGCTGCCTATTTTTAAAGGCAGGAAGGTATTTTATTATTTGCCTGTCGCTCCGGTGCCTGATTCAAAAGGGTCCAAAGCAATTGAGTTTCAGATCTATTTAATTATCAGCCTGATAGTCTTTTCAGTATTACCTGCACCCGTAAGTTTGACGAAGTATATGCCGGCCGGCTGCCGGAGGAGTTCGTAAGAATTCAGCCCGCTGTAAACCGGAGCTGACAGCACCACCTTGCCGATAACGTTCATGACTGTCATTGTCATTTCGGCGTCGCTTACAATACTGAATCTGCCGTCGGATGGATTGGGATAAAGTTGTATCTCCCCTTCCCTGCCTGTAATGATACCGAGGGGATTTTCCGTTGTAAACGAAATTTCGTTACCGTATACGAGTCCCTTGGGGCTCTGTACAAATGATCTGACAAAGTATTGTGTAGAAGGTGTCAGAGAGGTCATTGTTGCGGAGAAGTCTTCCCATGAATTTCCCAACCATAAAACATTATCGGAAGTAACCGGATTTGTATGGGTAGCCCAGCATATTCCTTTGCTTCCGAAAGGCAGTCCGCCGGTTGAAACTATTGTACCACCGCTTTTTGCAGAAACATCAGTAATTTCCGTGGCAGCATTTGTGGTTATTGTCGGGGCGTATATCAGGGCTTTCCAGAGGCCGTTGTCTTCGGTTCCCATAAAGAGGGCGTTACCGTTGCCGGAAAATGAGCGCGGCCTGACGCCATTAACAAAACCCTCATTATTCCAGACACGCTGCCATGTTACACAATTGTTTGCACTTGCATAAGCACCGAAAGGAGTAACGAAATACCAGACCCCTCCTATCTGTCTCAGGGCATGGCACTCTACATAATGCGGGAAATCTATTCCTGCCGTACTGATTTTGTTCCATCCGTTCTGGGTACCGTTAAGTGCATAAAAGAATACTTTGTTAGGAGATACCGTATAGTCAATTGCAGCCACGACAAAAGAACTCCCGTCGCCTGAGAAGCTTGCCAGGGCGGAAGGGCCTCGTCTCCAGTCCCATCTGTCGGCCACAAGTATTTCCATTTCATACTGGGGCTTGTCGAGGTTTGAGGTAATATCGGTAAATGAAGATCCCTGATCGGTGGATTTATATATTCTTACCTGGTTATTTTTCTGGGCAAAGAGTATCATCAAAGTACCGTTTCCTTTAATTCCCAAAACCTTTTCTATGCCGAGGGTGTTGATTGCGGGGGTAAGGTCGGTCCAGCTGGCTCCCTGGTCGGTTGTGAACTGATAGGTACCGGTACCTTCACCGTCGCCGAAATACATAATCGGATTGGCAGCTCCGTGCCGCCCGATAAATATCTTGGCTTTTGTATCAGGAGCTGTGGTAACTTTTATCCAGTTAAGGCCTCCGTTAGTTGTTTTAAAGAGGTATAGTTTTTCCGAGAAGGGATCCTCGGCAGCAGTGCAATAGTTCACATTCGGACCGCCGGGCCATATGGCGTTTACAAGATGAAGCCCCATAAAATCAGGCAGATCGCCGTTAAAAAGGTCCCATGTTGTGCCATTGTCGGCAGACTTTATGATTCCTTTCATCTGGTCGGGTGAGACTGCCAGAACGGAGCCATCGGCAAGAGTCGTAAGATAATCAAAATCACCGCCATAAACCTCGTTAATCTTTGTCCATGACTGTCCGGTGTTATCAGTATAGGCCATCAGGTTCTCGAAGTATGAGCCAATAATACGTCCTGCCCCTGCTGTGACCATCATGCGCTCAAAAACAGGGAAATCGAGACCGGGATCACTTACCGGAGTCCAGTTCTGCCCGTTATCGGATGAATAAAAAAGTTTAAGAACCATGTCGTCGGGCAGTACAGGGGGAAATGCTTTCATAAACAATGCCGATGCAAAAGCGTGGTTTCCCAGCGTATGTGCACCAAAAACTTCTCCAAGGGCATACCCCGCGAGAGATATCCCGTTCATCCTTACTTCCCATGATTCCGTAGCAAGATTATACCAATAGATTTTCTTTTCATTACGGTCGCGGAAGAACATATTGTTTCCCTGCGGGTCGATTGACATGTTTTCCGTGTCTACCTCAGGATCGCCTGTGATTCCGGTCATCGGAACCTGAGCGACATTTATACCATCGGTGGTAAACCAGAACCTGCGGGGACTTTCATTGTTCTTGGTAAACACAAGTAATCTATTGTTAAATTCATTAACAAAATCGAACCATTCGTCGGTATAGGATATATATGAACCATCGGTCCAGTTGATTCCGTCATCTGAATAAATAAACCTTGAAGTTGTGGTACCCGGAGGTACCGGGTCCCATTCCTGGTAAATCACCAGCAGCCTGTTGCCTACTCTTCCGAGTTGACCGGGCCAGCCAAATGGCGATACACCCGTGAGAGTTACCTGGCTCCAGGAGACACCGTCGTTGGTTGATTTGTAGATTCTTCCGCTTGTATTAAGCCACAACTCGTTTCTGGACTGGATAAACACCAGGTTGTTGACAGATGAGTTGGTTGAGTCGAGACCCGCAATTGAGAGCGCCCAGGTCTCACCGTTGTCGGTTGATCTCTGTACACCTCCTTCACTGGCCATCAGCACGGAAGTTCCTGTGTACACCAGAACGTCATACTTATATGTACCTTTGACGTTCGTGCTTTTAATCTGCGACCACTGGGCGGAAGCGGAAGCAACGAAGATCACCGAAATAATTAAGGAGCAGAGTTTTTTCATACACTCAGTATTAGGTTAGAACATAATTTATTTACTGCCGTAGCTTTCAAATTTAATATAAAATTTTATTGGTTTACCCGTGAGTATAATAAATAATTGCTAATGTCATGCCTGAGAGCAGCAGTTCCCTGTGCTTAAGCCCTTTCACTTTCACTTTCACTTTCACTTTCTCCTTTTACCCCTTATATGCCGGTGAGTGTCTGGCGGAATTTATCCCACGAAGTGTGGCTGCAACAGGACCGAACGACCTATTTATTCCCCATCATCGCTTCAATAGCCGATAGTCGTTCTTTTAATGATGAGAGTTCGTTTTCCAGTTCCTTGTTTTTGGCCTTTTCTGCTTCGATTTGGTGTTGTTGCTCTTTTATGGCTTCGAGCAGGACAACCGAAAGTTTATCGTATGAAACAGCTTTATAGCCATTATCATCTGTTCTTACAAGCTCAGGGAATACCTTCTCCACATCCTGTGCCATCAGCCCAATCTGCCTTTCATTGTCAAAATTCATTCCGGGGTACTCATCTGACTTCCATTTATAGGTATATGACTGTATTTCATTTATTTTCTCAAGGGTATTCACTATTGGCACAAGATCCTTTTTCCACCTGGCATCCGAGCCCGTCCAGGTGCCTGTAGCATAGGCTGAACCCTGGACATAAAGAGTATAGGCCGGATTTGCTGCATTCCCAATAGTGACTTTATCGGCAAAGTAGTTATATGTTCCACCGTATCCCCAGCTGAAATAGGTCCCGTTATACCATAAGGCTTCATCACCCAGAACAGATAAGGCAGGCGCTGTTGAAACGTCTATATCAAGTTTACTGTCCATAAAGCTCGGACCAGTTACCCACAGGGCATCATTAACAGAGAAGGCGTATGATTTTGAACTACTCCCGGCAGCACCCTGGTAACAATAATAAGCCGGGGTTGCGGCAGAGCCGGGGTTGCCATTTATTTTGAACCATGTGCCGGCTGCTGTCAGGTTACCATTTATAGTGAGATTATCTGTACTGAAATCACCGTATATCAGGGGCGTGGTTGTGAGGGAGTTATCGATATACAGCTTGTCTGAACCGGTCTCGTAATAACCTGCATATTTACCCAGAAAAACATTGTTCTGTCCTGTCACATTCTGGAATCCTGCCTGCATACCGAGGTAAACATTACTGCCTCCCGTTGTGGTACTGAAACCGCTGCCGTATCCGATGAAAATATTGTCACTTGCAGTGGCCTTTTGTCCTGCACCCGTTCCAATATGAACGTTGTACCCGCCTGTGACATTCGCTTCACCGGCACTGGTTCCAATAAAGACATTGCTCTCTCCCCATGTTGTGTTCAGGCCGGTGTTACTCCCGACAAAGACATTGTTATATGCTGTTGAGAGGCCTTTCCCGCTTTGATAGCCAATGCATACATTCGAGTAAGGGCTGGTTCCGTTCATACCTGACATATACCCTATATAAACATTCTGTTCTCCTGTCTGATTATTGAAACCTGATCTCATTCCCATAAACACGTTACTCTGGCCAACAGTATTATAATGTCCTGCCCCGTTGCCAAGAAAGATGTTTCCGTCTCCGGTAGTGTTTTCATGTCCGGCCGCATATCCAATGAACACATTAAGAGAACCTGTGGTATTGCTGTAACCGCATTCGTTTCCGATAAAGACATTATTGTTGGCAGTGTTATTATATCCTGCTCTGTAGCCGAGGAAGGTATTGTAACTTCCGGTGGTATTGTAATACCCGCTCTCCGGTCCAACAAAAGTGTTGTTGCTGCCCGAACTGTTGGAATATCCGCTTGAGGTTCCGAAGAAATTGTTAGCATGGCCGTTGTAGTTTGAGAAACCTGCATTATATCCGGTAAAGGTATTGTTGGTACCATAGTAGTTGCTGATACCCGAATAGCTGCCAATAAAAGTGTTTTTCTCTCCCACGGTATTATTGAATCCGGCCTGGTAACCAACAAATGAGTTATAGCTTCCCGTGTTGTTTGAATATCCCGTCTGATACCCGAGGAACAGGTTCCCTGTGCCGGTAGTGTTACTGAAACCGCTCTGGTATCCGAGGAAGGAATTGCTGAGTCCGGATGTGATGTTTCTTCCGCTCTCATAGCCCATTATTGCATTGTAAAGTCCGGTTGTAAGGCTGCTACCTGCCTGGTGACCAATGAAATAGTTATCAGAAGTAAGAGAGGTGAATGGATAAGGAGATGCCTTTGAAGCGTCGAATCCTCCTATGGCAAAACCACCTTTTACACCTTTTGCGGGTTCCTTTACATAGACCCTGGTACTGTCGCGGGTTACCTGGAGATATTCCTCATAGTAATATGCCTTTGACGGATCGAAGCTGCCAATTGCGAATCCGCCTTTTACTCCCTTAGCGGGAACCTGCTTAATATATGCCCTAATACTGTCTGCGTTTACAACAAAAAGAGGGTCGGTTGTGCCCTTGTCGGTACCAAAGCTGCCAATGGCAAACCCGCCCTTGACTCCTTTGGAAGTACCGTCGTCAACATAGACTCTTACGCCTTCGTTGTAAACGGCAAATACAGTCTGTCCGTTTCTGTTCTTTACTTCAAAAAGCGGCTCTTCCATACTGGTTGTCTCGCCAGCTACCGTTAATTTCTTAACAGATCCCGTTAACTCCTCTGCTGCCATTGAATACGGTACCGACCATAACCGCGATGAACCCATGTTCTTCCACTCACTGTTGTAATAGACTTCCGTCTTAATAAATTTTGGCGTCACCTTCCAGTCTATATCCGAAAATGTTGGCACCGCCGATGATGCCTGACGGGTACCTTTGCCAACTATAACATTAAACAGTCCAAATGAATTGGTCGTTACCGATGAATGCACTTCCTGCCATATTGTCCCTGAAAGGGAATCAGATTGTATCGTCAGCCTCACAGGAAGTGACTGGTTCGTTATTGCATCACCTGAAGCGTTACGGGCTATGGCCTGGTAGTTAAACCCCTGCGGGGTTTGGCTCAGGGCACAGAGCACAGAGCTCAGGGCAAGAATAACCGATAGAATTAACCTCGTTTTCATAGTGGTATGGTATTATTGTATCCTGACTTAAGTATTCTATTTTATTTACCTTCTGGTTTGCCCCCTTTTGTCCCCCAAACGGGGGACTTTAAATTGTGTTTTAATTATTTTTTGATTTGGAGGTAATTAGCTTAATATATTAAGGCTGAATGGCTTTGGATGTCTTAATTTGAAAAATCCGCGGGCAGGCAACCTGGGGTTAAATAATTAACTGCGTATAAAATAATTTTACAAATTATGAATTAAACCATTACGAGTCAAATATTTTTGACGAGCGGCTCTTATAAATTAATGAATGAGTGAATTTCTGTTATAAACTTTTAAGCTTCATTTGTGACTGGTGTGTGTTTCTCCAACTTCGCCGCTAATAAAGGTTACGATTTTAAACAAGCCTCCATTCACGGCGCAAATGATCTTTAGTAATGTTTTGCTACAAACTTACCGCTAAAGCGGGTCTGGCAGTTTGGAAATGATTAGTAATTTAACTCTCATCCGGGTGGTTGGCGGTGGATTATTCGCACAGGTGGCGGCAAACATGCCTTAGCTCCACATGAGAAATCAGGAAAAGTCATTAACTATGATTATGCGGGAATCCTAATATTTGTAATTTTGAAGGAGTTCAGATAATGCAAATTTACAGAAACATATCCCTCAAAGAACACAACACCTTCGGAATTGATGTAAAAACAGATGTACTGTTGTTAATTCAGACACCCGAAGATGCCGCAGAACTGGCCGGCAGCAGCTATACGGCCCGCGGTAAATATCTTATTACAGGTAAAGGCAGCAACCTCCTCTACCTGTCCGATTACCGCGGCACTGTTATCAAATCATGCATTGACGGAATAATAGCCGAAAAGCAGGGAGATGATTCCGTCGTTGTCCGTGCCGGTTCGGGTACAGACTGGGATACCCTTGTCGGATGGTGCGTGAGCCGCGGGTACGGAGGCCTTGAGAATCTTTCTGCCATTCCCGGCACTGCAGGCGCTGCCCCGGTCCAGAACATAGGGGCATACGGAACGGAAGTGAAAGATGTCATAGAAAAGGTAAGGGCAGTATCTGTTACCGACGGGAGGATAAAAGAGTTTTCGGCCGGTGATTGCCGGTTCGCTTACCGAGACAGTGTTTTTAAAAATGAAGAGAAAGGTAAATGGCTGATAGCTGAAGTATGGTTCCGGTTAAGCACAAGGCCGCTGTTTTCGTTTGGCTACAGTGGACTGAAGGAGGAAGCTGAACGTCTTGGGGGCGTGACCCTGGCGAATGTCAGGCAGGCAGTTATCAACATAAGGGGAAGGAAACTTCCCGATCCCGCGAACACCGGCAATGCGGGGAGTTTTTTTAAAAATCCTGTTGTAGCAAATGAAGTGGCCGAAATGCTCAGGAGCAGGTATCCCGGGGTGATTTTATATGCAGACCCTTCCGGAGGATTCAAGGTTCCTGCCGGATGGCTGATTGAGCAGTGCGGATGGAAAGGCAGAAGAACAGGTGACGCCGGGGTTTGGGAAAAACAGGCGCTGGTACTGGTAAACTATGGCAAAGCCACCGGGAGGGAGATATTTGAACTTTCTGAAATGATCAGAAAATCAGTGTACGAAAAGTTCGGAATTGCTCTCGAAAGAGAGGTGGAAATAGTGGAATGATTTCATTTCAAATATCGCGACAGACGGCCTGTTAATTATTTAAATATCTTCCGCCTGTCGAGTTCCCTCTGGTATTCAGCCGCATAGCGGTTGTGTTCTGCCAGGGTCCGTGAGAAGTTATGATATCCCGAGAAATCGGCTTTTGCGGCAAAGAAGAGATAGTCGTGCTTTTCGGCGTTGAGAACCGCATCAATACCTTCTTTCGAAGGGCACCCGATGGGACCGGGCGGAAAGCCTTTATGTTTGTAAGTGTTATAGGGCGAATCAACCTCTATGTGTTTTTTTAGAACACGGGTAATGGTAAAATCGTTCAGGGCAAATTTTATTGTCGGGCATGCCTGGAGAAGCATACCACGACGAAGCCTGTTCAGGTAAACCCCTGCTATGCGGGGTTTCTCTTCAGCCTTTGCAACCTCGTCATCAACAATTGAAGCAAGTATGGAGACCTCCAAAGGAGTAAGATTAAGAGCTTCGGCTTTCTCTTTTCTTTCCCCGCTCCAGAAACGGTTGTATTCCTTAAGCATCCGGCTGTAAAAACCCTCTGCCGAGGTGTTCCAGTAAAACTCGTAGGTATCGGGGATAAAAACCGAAATAATATTTTCCCTTGTAAATCCGTCTTTGACGTAGTTAGCGGGATCAGAAAGGAAACCGGCTATGGATGCTGAGTCAGCCTCTATCTGCCTGCCCGCCTTGCCCGCAAGTTCATAAATATTCCGGATGTTGTTGAAGGTAACTTTCACAGGTACCTGCCTTCCCGCCCTAAGCATATTGACAAAAGCATTGTAACTCATCTTCCCGGTAACCGAATAGCGGCCAGGCTTTATATGTTCGGGATAATTTTTCTTTCCGGCAGTCCAGATAAAAATGCGCTGATTTCTGATGTTCACATTCCTTCCTAAGGTGTCGATAACCTGTTCCCATGATGATCCGGTCGGAATAAAGAAACAGGGATGCCCTTCCTTTGGCATGATGCCTCCGGGCATAAACAAACGCGAAGCTGAAAAGAGGATAAATATGACAATTAATCCTCCTGCCGGTAAAATCCACCTTATAAGCCGAGATTTCATATTGATTACAGTCAGCAAAGATAATCACTTATAAAGAATGTCGGATACCGTTGCGTGCGGGCAATAAAATGTTTCGCTTCATTCCTGCGGAAAAACCGGTGTATTTTCTATATTTGGATTTTCGAATCAGAAATGAAATTTAAAATTGCTGCCATGTCACTCTCTACACTTGTAATTCTGGTTATTATTGGCCTGTTTACAGGCATGCTGGCCGGCATGCTGGGTATCGGCGGAGGCCTCATTGTCATCCCGGCACTGATGCTTTTTATGGGATTTTCGCAGCATGCGGCGCAGGGAACGAGCCTTGCGATGATGCTTCCTCCAATTGGCATTGTTGCCGCATGGAACTATTACAAGGCGGGTCATGTCGATATCAAAATCGCCCTTATCCTCGCAGTTGCTTTTATAGCCGGATCACTTTTCGGATCAAAACTTGCCATTGGAATGTCGGAAAATCTCCTGAAAAAAATCTTCAGCGTTTTCCTTATACTCGTGGCACTTAAGATGCTCCTGTGGAAATAACCCGTTGCAATCATGAAACCGCAATTCAAAAAAACAGGTTGGATATTCTTCCCCTCAGGTTTTGCAGGGTGGATAATCACTATTGTGTACGGAGGGATATCGCTGGCAACATTGGCCTGGATTGACTCCGTTTATAACTCACTGTTCTTCAGTCTTGTAAGGTTCTTTCCCTATTTTATGGGCTTTACGGTGATATGGTACTGGGTGGCATATAATCTCAGCGGCAAGACCAAATAAAGAAGGCCTGCCATAATTACTCCGGCAGGCCTGCGAACCTGTCTGATTAAATATATATTCCTAAACTGTTTTTACCTCTGAAACAGAAATATTTTTTCCCTCCCTGTGCCTGCGTATTTCTTCTTTTATCCTTTCAGTTTCACGCTTCATCTCTTCTGTCGCCTTTTTCATTTCGTCGAGTATCCGTTGCAGATCCTGTTCCCTGAATTCATTCATTTTATTTCTCATTTCTTCTGCTACCCGGGATAATTCATCGCGTATACGGTTTATCTCTTCTGCAGATGGTTTAATAATTTCTTTAAAATCGTAGAAATCGCTGTCAGGAAGTTCGGTTTCCCCGAAACCGAACGACATTGTGTCCGGCAGTATATTGAAATCAGGGAGATCCCGCAGGTCAGGCATAAGGGTAAGATCGATTACCATGTCATTATCAAAATGGTATAACCGTTCGATGGACTGAATAATCTCATTGCTGTTATTTCTGTAACTTTCGAATGATGATTTAATCTCTCCGGCTGTTATATTTTCACCTCTTTCGAGACGGTCTAAAAGTTCGAGTCTCCTGTCGGCGTTATCTTTTTTTTCATTCCTGATATTCTGATCAGGGGAGGCTGACAACATAACCAGGGCCAAAGGCATCGCCAGACATACGAGCCTCCGGTTAAACGGCTGACTGTGGTTTGCGGGATAATTTTTCATGGTTATTAATCGGTTTGCGTTATATAACAAATTTAGAAATCAGCTGCTAATGAAGCTGTTAATGCTGAGTTAATAAAAGGCCTTAAAAAAGGAAAAATGGTTAACAGAAATTTACAAAAGGACTATTTCCGGTCTGCCCTTTTTTATTCGTTTTACCCTTCCTCTCAGATATTTTTTTTCGGGAAGTTTATCGGAACTGATATAATGGATAAAACCGTATTTATCCTTAAGTTCGAGGGTTAAAGCATTTTCTCCGGCATCAGTATCAGTATGGGCTTTTAGTACCTCCAGCCTTATAAAGGCTCCCTGTCTGTAGAAAGGGCTTTTAGGTTCAATAATCCTTTTACCGTCTGAAGAATATTTAACTATCCTGCCCCTGAAAACAGTTCCCTGCTTAAGATTATAATGCTCGTAATATTTTACCGGTACGGTATGTATCTCCCCCTTCGGGTCGGTCACAATATAATACAGTTCTCCGTCGGGACCTTTTCTGGTTCTGAGCAGGGTAAAGTCGTAGTACTTTCCTGTCCTGAATCCTCTGAATTCCCCTGCTTTGCCTTTTGCCGCAAATACCGGTTTTCCCTTGTATATCCGTTCAATAGGGAGAGCAATTTCCTGACCGGGAAGCGGCACCTCATCTTTTACCTTCCAGTCAATTGTTATCAGGTTGTCAAGGAGATCCTTAACGACAACCGACAATCCCGAAGTTCCGGTTTCATCCTTTATTTGAACGGAAGAGATTACTTTGAAGGGGTATTTCCTGCCCTCTTCATAAAAGGGATGTCTTGGTTCGAGGAACACCTGGCCGCTGCAGTTAATCCTGTCAATTCTGCATATTATTTCACGCCCCGGTTCAAATCCATAGCCCCTGTAGTACTTTACAGGTATAAGGAACCTTTTCTCACCGGGCCCGGATAGCACCCAGTAGTTCTTATTATCAGGTGTGATTGTCTCCTTTTCGATTCTGAACCGGTACTCTTTTCCTTCTTCCACCATTGAATTTACCCTTCTTCAGTAGAGTGGCCCGAAGATACGAGCCAGTGATTCCTTATATCTTTCGGTCTTTTTCCTCCTGGTCCATTTATCAAAATCAATCAGGTCGCTTCTCTTCACGTCGGAGTCGAAAACCTTCAGCAGACGGGAAGCAAAATCCTCATCATAAATCATTGCCGCAATCTCGAAATTAAGGTCGAAGCTTCTCATATCCATATTCGCCGAACCTACTGAAGAAAAGACATCGTCCACAATAAGATATTTTGAATGGTTAAAGCCTTCCCTGTAGAGGTAGACTTTTATTCCGGCCTCTAGCATCTCCTCGATATATGAACGGGTATTCCAGTATGCAACCGGAGAATCGGATTTTCCGGGAAGTATGAGCCGCACGTCCACGCCTGACAGAGAAGCTGTAAGCAATGCATTCAGGATACTCTCGTCGGGCGAAAAATAGGGTGTACAGAGGTATATATATTTTCTTGCAGTGGCTATTGCGGAGAAGTAAACCTGCATAATGTTGGCCCAGTCGGAATCCGGGCCGCTGAAGGCAATCTGCATCCAGCACCTGTTATCGGTTTTCAGGGATGGTCTTCCCGAACTTTCTTCTGTCAGAAGAATTTCACTTACAAAGTACCAGTCGACCATGAACACGTTGTTCAGTGCAGCCACCGCTTCGCCGCGAACCAGAAGGTGTGTGTCGCGCCAGTTTCCTATTTCGCGGTGACCGTGCAGGTACTTATCGGCAATATTGAGTCCGCCCACATATCCTTTTAATCCGTCAACAACCAGTATCTTCCTGTGATTTCGGTAATTGATCTTGTTTGTAAGCCACGGAAACCTGACGGGCATGAAAGGATAGATTTCCACACCGTTCTGCCACATGTATTTTATTATTTTATTGCTCAGGCTCCAGCTTCCCACATCGTCGAAAATAACCCTCACCTTAACCCCTTCCCTTGCTTTTTCAACAAGAGCATCGCAGAATTTCATCCCAAGAATATCCGACTCGAGCCTGTAAAACTCCAGGTTGATATAGTGCCTGGCTTCAGAGATTGCCTCAAACATGGAAGGAAATGTTTCCACACCGTCAATCAGGATATCAACAGTGTTAAATTCCGTCAGTGCCGATTTATTGTTGTTCAGCATCAGTCGAATGAGATGTTCTTTTTCCCTCACTGCCGTGCTTGATCCGGAGAGCCTCTCGGGCAGGGTTCTTTCCTGGAAGGCGGCAATATTGCTCAGTTGTTCGGCATCCAGGACGCTCTTGCGTGAAAATATCTTTTGCTTGCGGTAGTTCTGGCCAAAGAAGAGATAGAATATTATGCCCATCACGGGTACAAGCAGTACAACCATTACCCAGGCAAGTGTTTTTACGGGTGCCCTGTTTTCAAAGATTATCATAAAACAGACAAAAATCACCGTAAAAAGGTAAAGGCCCGTTATTATGTACTGCAGACCTGTAAAGATGGCATATATTAACATAGCCGTCATTTCTCCGGCATACTGGTTACTGAGTGTAAAAATAAAAAAACTCTCCCAAAGGGGGAGAGTTTTCGCCGATTTTATATAAAAGGTTCATTCAGAACATGAGCCCCACGCTGAGAATAAAGGATGGCTGGCGCTGGTCGAGCTGGAAAGTCTGTCCGCCGATGGTCACTGCATCGCCGAATTTTCCGCTCAGGCTGCCGCCATATCTTGCATCGAAGGTAAGTTTTTTGAACAGGTCGAATCCAAGACCTGCCTGGTAACCGAATGTTGCGCCCCTGTACATATTCTCGAAGTCCGGATCATCTATCAGGGCTTTGGGAGAGCCGATCTGAATTGCTGCTGCCGGTCCTGCGTTAAGGCGTATCGGGCCGAGTTTAAACCCTACCAGAACAGGTACTTCAAGCTTGTTGAAGGTCTGTTTCATAATGTCTGACCCCGAAACGGTGGTAACATTGTACTCATAAGTGTTTGTGGCAAAAACAGCTTCGGGCTGCAGGTAAATACCCAGCAATGAAAGTCTGACAAACAGTCCTGCATGAAAACCCCAGGCAGCATCCTTAAGAGCCTGAATATTGTTGGTTCCGGTCGAAAGATCGTAGGTCGGAACTGTGGCAGTTGCTGCACCGGCTTTCAATCCGAATTTAATCTGGCTGAACAATGGCACTGATAAAACACTGATTAACAATAATGTAACAACTTTTTTCATAATTTTCAAATTTAATTAATGTTATCAAGACAGTTATATAACGTAAAAAACCGGGCAAAGGTTGCATTTGCAGAGGTAATTTTTTTCCGGTATCTGATGAATTGTGTCATGAGAATAAAGAATAAACTTCGGCTTTTTAAATAAAATTAACAATAGTGTCCGGATAAAATTCCATATGGCTCATAAGATGCTAATCAATAGTTAATTGTATAACTCTCATAGTAGCAAGGTATGAAATCGAAATATTCGTCAGTCTGAATCTGAATGCCATTTTCTGGTTTTTCATGTACTCACCCCCTGCCTTCGCAAGGCTCAGGCTTCCCCCTCTCTACGACGTAGAGAGGGGGATTGAGGGGGTGAGTTCGTGTTGAACCGGAGTAATAAGGAACAGCTACTTTTCGGATTGCGGGTTTTTATCCGGATACTAATGATTTTTTTTGTTAGAAACGGCCTTTTTTCGTACAGCCGGGGGATATTTTCACTGATGGCGCAGGACAGGATATGATTTTTGTATCGGGACTAATGACCTTTGTACTTAATAACGCATATTGGAGGTTCTTTATAGTTTACTTGTGTGCCACAGATTTGGTATTAGGTATGTACAAAGGCGTTATCATTCCGTCGGAATTTTATAAATAGAACATTCGCCCGGATGGTTGACTCTGGTCCGGAACAACTGGCTAAGCTGGGAATGGAGCAATCATTTTACCGTCCGGAAAGATGTGCTTACAAGGAGTGTTGGCTCATCATATCGGGGGAAGACCTAATTCTTTTAAAAAATTGTTATGTGTTTCTCTTGCTTTTGCTATCTTCTGTTCTATTTCGGTTAGTTTTTTATTCACTTCGGTTAAATCTATCTGTTCCTCCTCTTGTGCGGTGTTCACATACCTTGAAATATTCAGGTTAAAATCGTTTTTTTCAATTT